>JASLFM010000176.1 GCA_030150585.1 Acidovorax sp. | reverse complement strand
GCGCGCTCGGCCGGCGGCAGCAGCGGCGGGGCCGCCGTGGCCGTGGCCCTGCACATGCTGCCCGTGGCCGACGGGTCGGACATGATGGGCTCGCTGCGCACGCCCGCCGCGTTCAACAACGTCTACGGCCTGCGCACCTCGGTGGGCTGCGTGCCCCACGGCCCCACGGAGGAGGTGTTCTTCCAGCAGTTCAGCGTGGCTGGCCCCATGGCGCGCAACATCCCCGACCTGGCGCTGCTGCTGTCGGTGCAGGCGGGGTTCGATGCGCGGCTGCCGCTCACGCGCCGCGGCGAGGGCGCGCAGGACTGGGGCGCCGCACTGGAGCGCGACTGGCGCGGCGCGCGCATCGGCTGGCTGGGCGACCTGGGCGGGCACCTGCCCATGGAGCCGGGCCTGCTGGACACCTGCCGCGCGGCGCTGCGGCATTTCACGGACATCGGCTGCACGGTGGAGGAGGCGGTGCCCGCCTTCGACTACGAGCGCCTGTGGCGCGCCTGGATCGACCTGCGCAGCTTCAGCGTGGCCGGGGCGAACGGCGCGCTCTACGACGACCCCACCAAGCGTGCCCTGCTCAAGCCCGAGGCCGTGTGGGAGATCGAGCGCGGCCAGGCGCTGTCGGCCATGGCCGTGTACGACGCGGCGCGCGTGCGCTCGGCCTGGTACGAGGCGCTGCGCCGGCTGTTCGAGGCCTGTGACTTCCTGGTGCTGCCTGCGGCGCAGGTGTTCCCGTTCGACGCGCGGCTCGACTGGCCGCACGCCGTGGGCGGGCGCGAGATGGACACCTACCACCGCTGGATGCAGACGGTGGTGCCCGCCACCATGGCCGGCCTGCCCGCGCTCGCGGCGCCCGCAGGCTTCGGTCCTGGCGGGCTGCCCGCGGGGCTGCAGATCATCGGCCCCGTGCAGGCCGACCTGCCCGTGCTGCAGATCGGGCACGCCTATGACCAGGCCAGCGGCCATGCGCGCGTGCGCAGCCCGCTGCTGGGCTGAACCGCTTCGTTCCCCTACCGATCAATGGAGACCCCTGCCATGGCCTTGCTGACCCGTTCCCGTTTTCTTGCGTGCCTGGTAGCAGGCGTGGCGGCCTGTGCCGCGCCCGCCGCGTTCGCGCAGGCCTATCCCGACCGGCCGATCAAGCTGGTCGTGCCCTTCGCGCCCGGCGGCGCCACCGACATCCTGGCCCGCCTGCTCGCCACGGGCCTGGCGGACAAGCTGGGCCAGCCCGTGATCGTGGAGAACCGCCCCGGCGCGGGCACGGTGGTGGCGGGCGGGCTCGTGGCCAAGGCGCCGCCCGACGGGTACACGCTGTTCCTCGGGGCCAGCACCACGCTCACGCACAACCCGGCCATCCGGACCTCGCTGCCCTACGACCCGCTGCGCAGCTTCACCCCGCTGGGCCTGGTGGCCGACATGGGGCTGGTGCTCGTGGCCCACAACGAAACGCCCGGCCGCACGCTGCAGGAGCTGGTGGCGCTGTCCAAGGCGGAGCCCGACAAGTTCTCGTACGGCTCCTACGGCACGGGCTCCTCGGTGCATTTCGGCGGCGAGATGCTCAAGACCGCCACGGGCCTGCGCATGATGCACGTGCCGTTCAACGGCAGCTCGCCCAGCCTCACCGCGCTCATGGGCGGGCAGGTGCAGCTGGCCGTGGACACGGTGGTGGCCACCACGCCGCTCATCAAGGCCGGCAAGATCCGGCCCATCGCGGCCCTGGGCGCGCAGCGCCTGGCCCTGCTGCCGCAGGTGCCCACGGTGGCCGAGAGCGGCTACCCGGGCTTCAACATGGACACCTGGTTCGCCTTCCTCGCGCCCGCCGGGCTGCCCGCGCCCGTGCAGAAGAAGGTGGAGAAGGCCCTGGCCGACGTGATGGCCGACCCCGCCTTGCGCAAGAAGCTGGTGGACATCGGCCTGTCGCCCGCGTGGGGGCCGGGCAAGGCGCTGCAGGAGCGCATCGAGCGCGAGCTGCCGCTCATGCGCGCCGTGGCGGCGCGCTCGGACATCCGCGTGGACTGAGCGCTGGCGAATCAGCGCACGGGCATGCAGACCCAGCAGCTGAATACGCCTGTGTCGGGGTCGATGGCGAAGTCCTCCTCGTAGACCTCCACGCCGGGGCGGATGTCGGCCTGCAGGCCGCTCGTGGACAGCCACTGGCCGTACAGCCACTCCCACTCGGCGCCGATCTGCTGGCCGGGCCCCGTGAAGCGGGCGCAGGCATAGCGCCCGCCCGCGAAGGACTGCACGCCGACGCTGCCCTGCGGCGCGAACGCGGCGTCCACCGGCACGCAGGCGTCGTAGCGGCACTGCGCCGCGGGCGTGGCGCAGGGGTCGTCGTGGCTGATGCCGTAGAACTTGGGCCGGGGCTGCATGAGCCCCTGGGCCTCGCACCAGGCGCCGAAGCGGTCCCAGGTCTGCGAGATGCCCAGCGCGCCGTAGGGGCCCGTGTGGCGTAGGTAGGCCAGGCGCAGGGCGGGGAGGGTGCGGATTTCCACATGCATGGCGAAGGTTCCTCGGGGCCGTTCAAGCCCCGCAATGTACCGCGCCCGCAGCGCTGGAAACGGCACATGCGCAAGGCGCAGGAAAGCTGCGGCGCGATTGGCGACAATGGGGGTTTCGCAGCGTCCCAGAGAGCCTGAACTCATGCAATTCGCCGACCGTCTGAACAACGTAGAAACCTCCGCCATTCGCGAGCTGTTCAAGCTGCTGGGCAAGCCCGGCATCATCAGCTTCGCGGGGGGCTTTCCCGACAGCGCCATGTTCGACGTGGAGGGCATCGGCGAGGCCAGCCGGCGCGCGCTGGCCGAGGAGCCCGGCGCCGCCCTGCAGTACGGCGCCACCGAGGGCTACCAGCCGCTGCGCGAGCAGCTCTCGGCCTTCATGGGCACCAAGGGCGCGAAGGATGTGGCGCCCGAGCAGCTCATCGTCACCACGGGCAGCCAGCAGGCGCTGGACCTGCTGGGCAAGACGCTCATCAGCCCCGGCGACAAGGTGATCGTGGAAGGGCCCACCTTCCTGGCCACCATCCAGTGCTTCCGCCTCTACGGCGCCGAGCTCATCAGCGCGCCCATCGATGGCAATGGCGTGAAGACCGACGAGCTGGAAAAGCTGATCGCCGAGCACAAGCCGAAGTTCGTCTACCTGATCCCCACGTTCGGCAATCCCAGCGGCGCCATGCTGAGCCTCGAGCGCCGCAAGAAGGTGCTGGAGCTGGCCGTGAAGTACCAGACGCTGATCGTCGAGGACGACCCCTACGGCGACCTGTATTTCGGCGAGGCGCCCCCGCCCAGCCTGCTCGCGCTCACGCCGCAGGTGCCGGGCAGCCGCGACCTGCTGGTCCACTGCGGCTCGCTGAGCAAGGTGCTCTCGCCCGGCCTGCGCGTGGGCTGGCTCATCGCGCCGCCCGAGCTGCTGGCCAAGGCCACCATGTGCAAGCAGTTCAGCGACGCGCACACCAGCACCTTCGCCCAGGCCACGGCCGCGCAGTACCTCAAGGCCGGCCGCATGCCCGGCACGCTGGCCCACGTGCGCGCCGTGTACGCCGAGCGGGCCCAGGCCATGGGCGACGCGCTGCGCAAGGAGCTGGGCGCGGCCGTCGATTTCGTGCAGCCGCAGGGCGGCTTGTTCGTGTGGGCACGCCTCACGGGGGCGAACGGCGCGGTGGCCGATGGCAACGTGCTCGCCAAGCGCGCCATCGACAAGGGCGTGGCGTTCGTGCCGGGCACGCCGTTCTTCTGCGCCAACCCCGACCACGCCACGCTGCGCCTGTCGTTCGCCACGGCGGGCGTGGACAAGATTCGCGAAGGCGTGGCGCGCCTGGGCCAAGCGGTGGCGGGCTGACATGCCCGGCTCGCTGGAAGGCCGTGTGGAGGCGCTGGAGGTCAAGGCCGCCTTCACGGAGGACCTGCTCGATCAGCTCAACATGACCATCTTCCGCCAGCAGGAGCTGATTGACCGGCTCACGGCCGAGGTGGTCCAACTGCGCAAGCAGGTGCCCGAGGGCGGCGGGGCTGCCGTGCGCAATCTGCGCGACGAACTTCCGCCGCACTACTGAACGGCAGCTCAAACGCATCCTGCGTTATGCGATGCGTGCGGCAGGTTTGGGGCCCACAGTGTTGATTTGTTGCGGCCGGTGCGTTTGGAGATGTAGAGCGCAACGTCGGCGCGTTCCAAGCAATGTTCGACGGAGAGCATGCCATGTTCCAGCGAGCAAACGCCCAGGCTCGCCGTGAAATGGACGGGCCCTATGCCGGCCACGATGGCGGGCTGACTTGCCATGGCGGTACGCAGGTCTTCCGCTCGCTTCATGGCTGCCTGCGGATCGGCGCCCGAGAGAAGGACTGCGAACTCTTCGCCACCCAGGCGGCCCAGCATGTCGCCTTTGCGCAATTCATGGGCAATGGTGGCTGCGAGATGCTTGAGCACCACATCGCCTGCCGCGTGACCGTAGGTATCGTTCACCCGCTTGAAATGGTCAATGTCCAGCATGACCAGCGCGGCGTTGCCGGTTTCTCCCAGGCGCAGGTGTTCCAGCTCCATCTCCATGCGGTCAATGAATGCCCGCCGGTTGCTCACTCCCGTCAGCGGATCGGTCAGTGCAAGAGCCTGCAGGATGGACTCGCGATTCTTGTAGTCCGTGATGTCATGGAGGATCCAGCATTGCCCTAGTCGTTGATGGCCTTTGGAAAGTGGGAGCGGTTCCATCTCCAGGTGGCGTCCGTCGGGCAGGGCATGCTCCGTTCTCGTGAGGGCGTCGGGCGGCGCTGCTTGAAATGCCTGTGCGATCGATGCCGGCAGATGCTGCGCGAGTGCCTGGATCGGCCCGCCCACGAGAGTATCCGCCATGAATGGCAAGCGCAGCATGCGGGTCAGCACTTGATTGGCGGCAACGATGTGCTGTCTGGTGCCGTCGGTGACCACAATGCCAAATGGGAAGTGGTCGATGATTGCTTCAAGGCGCTGCTGCGTGCTGGCCAGCTCGGCCTCCGCCTGGTGTCTTGCATTGACGTCAATCAATGTCCAGATGACTTTGCCCTTGGGGGCATTGGGGTCGAGCAGGGATCCATGCATGTCAAACCAGCATGGTTCATCGTTGACCGTCCTCAGTTCCCACTCCGTGCGGACGGTGCCCTGCGTCCTCAGAAGCCGGTACAGCTTGCCGAATGCCAGGAAGCGTTCTTCATCAAGGTGCACGTCCCTGAGCGAGCGCGGTTGTCGCATGCGCCCGGCCGGCAGCCCGAACCTCTCGGCAGCGCGCTTGTTGGCATAAATGATTTCCCTGCGCGGCCCTGCCACCAGGACCAGCGCACTTCCTTGGTCGAGCAGCGCATTGATCCAGCGGGCTTGCTCGACCCGGGCACGGAGGCCGGCCCGCAGTTGTCGGGCTGGCAGGGCTTTGCGCGCGGTTGCACAGCACATACAGGGGCTCCCCATCAAAGTCAGAATGCAGCCCAGTCCGCTTTTCCTGTCGCTGCCGCCAGTGCCTGGGATTCCTGCCATGCGGGAAATTGGCTTTTCACTCCCGGTTCAATACGGTAGGCTGCGGCAACGCGCGTGGTGGACGCAGCGGCCTGTGCGGAGGCAGTTGGGCGCTCCGCGTGCAATTTGAAGGTGGCAACAAGCTGCGCCAGCGTTGCGGCTTGCTGCTCCAGGCTGCCTGCTGCCGCCGTGCTTTGCTCGACGAGCGCTGCATTCTGCTGTGTCACTTGATCCAGCTGGTTGATGGCCTCGCTGACTTGGCGTATCCCCGCGGCCTGCTCGTTCGATGCATTCGAGATTTCGTTGATCATCACATCCACACTGCGCACCTGCTCCACGATACGGCCCATTTGCTCGCCCGCCCGGGCGGCAACCTGAGTCCCTTGCTCCACCTGCTCGAGATTGGCCGCAATGAGGTCCTTGATTTCCTTCGCGGCCGTGGCGGATCGCTGTGCCAGCGTCCTCACCTCGCCTGCCACGACGGCGAAGCCTCTGCCCTGGTCACCTGCGCGGGCGGCTTCCACTGCGGCGTTGAGCGCGAGGATGTTGGTCTGGAACGCGATGCCATCAATGACGTTGGTGATGTCGGCGATCCGGCGCGACGCACTGGTGATCTCGCCCATGGTCTGCACGACCTGTACCACCGACTCGCCTCCCTCGCTGGCCGCTGACGATGCGGTAGACGCGACGCGGTTGGCCTGCTGGGCGGTTTCCGCGTTCGTGCGCACGGCGGCCGTGAGCTCTTCCATGGAGGCTGCGGTTTCCTCCAGGCTGCCAGCCTGCCGCTCGGTGCGGTGGCTCAGGTCCATGCTGCCCGCCGCGATTTCGCTGGAACCGGTGGCGATGCTGTCGCTGCTGTTGCGCACGTGGGTGACGATCTCGCACAGCTTGGTGTTCATGTCGCGCATTGCGCCCAGCAGTTGTGCGGGCTCGTCACGCCCCTGCACCATGATCGCGGCGGTCAGGTCGCCCTGGGCCACCGTCCGTGCGACGGAGACGGCGGCGCGCAGTGGCTGGGTGATCGAGCGTGTGATGGTCCAGGCCAGCACGATGCCCAGCACCACGGCGAGCGCGACGGAGCCTCCCAGCAGATACAGGGCCGTGTGGTAGTCGCTTTCCGCTTCCGCGGTGGCTTGACGGCCTCCGGCCATGTTGAGATCACTGTCCTTCTGGATCACGTCCAGCACGGCCGTGAAGGCGTCGGCAGCAGGGCCTGCGGCAAGTTCCCTGGCTTCCGAGAAGTGTTCGTGCCCGGCGTTGGAGAGGGCGATCTGCTTCTGATCGAGAGCCACAAAGGCATCCCAGCGCGCGCGGATGGTGTTGTAGAGCTGGCGTTCTTCCTCGGAGACGATGAGCTTTTCGTAGGCCGCGAGCTGCTGTGGCATTACGGCGTCGAGATCGCGTTTGAGGATTTCTTCTTGTGCTTGCTTGGCCTCCTTGTTTTCCTCCAGCACGTGACGCAGGCTGGTGCGCCGGACTTCGTTGGCAGTCAAACGAATCGTGCTCAGTGCATCAATGCTGGGCAGCCAATTGGTGCCCAAGTTATTGGCGTTGAACTGCACACGGCCAATTTGCAGGGCGCCGATCCCTCCCACCATGCCGAGCAGCAGGAGGAGCAGGCCGAAGGCGAGCCCAAGGCGGGTTCCGATGGAAACATGGCGAAGCGACATGGACAACTCCTCGGCCGGTGAGGCTGATTAAAATGATCTAATTGATTAAAATGATAAATTCAAATCCTTAACGTTAGCTTACAGTGATGCAAATTCAGGCCGGAAGAAGGGAGTGGCGATGCAATTCCAGGGGTTATTGCGTCCAGGGACGGGCTGCGTTGGAGCGAGTGGCTGGACCATAGGTTGCCGCAGTTTCGAATTTCGCCAAGATGAAATTGCCGTTTTCATCATTTTTTGAAGTGCGCTGGGCCAATCCAGCGAGCTGCGGCCGATGCCGCGCGGGACCGGCGGGCATTCCCCACGGGCGAAGAGGGGCTGGAGCATGCGGCCGGCCTCCCGCGGGTGCGGCAGGGGGGAGCCGCCACCTGGTTCTGGCTATTGCAGGGCGGCCGGCATGGTGTCCGCTGGCGAGCGTGCAGGCAGGATGATGTGGAACGCCGTGCCTCCCGCGTCCCGGTTGCGAGCGAAGATGCGCCCGCCAAGAGCCTCGATGATCTTCTTGCAGATGGCCAGGCCGAGCCCCGTGCCGCCCGAGCCGTCCTTGGTCTTGCTGGACTGTACGAATGCTTCAAAGATGCTTTCCAACTCGTCAGGAGGGATTCCCGGACCTTGGTCCTTGATGCCGATCTGGATGCTTCCCTGTGCATCGACGTAGCCATGGACCTCGATCCGGCTGCCGTTGGGCGAGAACTTGACCGCGTTGGCGAGGATGTTGCGGATGACCTGCTGAAAACGCACCGGGTCGGCTTTGGCGATCAGGGGCATGGCATCCAGCTGCAGCTGCAGGTCCAACTGGCGCTGCATCAGCAGTGGCTCGAATTCGCGCGCGATGGGGCGTATCAGGCCGCGCAGGTCTACTTTTTCGAGGTGGATGGTGCCCACGGTGCTCTCGATCTTCGCCACGTCGAGCAGATCGTTCACCAGTGCCAGCATGCGCTGGCCGGCGGCATGGATGTCGGTGAACATCTCGGCGAGGCGAGGCTCCTTCTTGCCGCGTAGCATGCCCAGTTCAGCGAAGCCGATGATGGACTGCAGCGGCGTCCGCAGTTCGTGGCTCATGTTGGCGACAAATTCCGACTTGGCCCGGAAGGCCTCCTCCATGACGTCCCGTGCTTCCTGCGTGGCGCGCTCGGCTTCGCGGAATTCGCTGATGTCCATCAGGATGTTGAGGATGCCCGTGGCTTTGCCGTCGCTGCCTGGGACGACGGTCTTCACGATGCGGGTATCCCGGTATGAGCCATCGCCGTGGCGCACCTTGAGCTCCAACTGAGTGCCTCCGCCCCAGCGCAGGAGTTGCCGATCGTGAGACGCATGCACTTGCGCTTCGTTTGCCGGCATGAAGTCGCACAAGGCCATGCCTATGACGCTTTGACGTGCTCGGCCTTCGTATTCCTCCCAGGCCCGGTTGACGAGTACCACCCGGTCCTCGGTGTCCGTCAGCGACATGGGCAGGGGCGAGGTTTCCAGCAGAAGGTGCTGGAATGCCAGCTGGGCCTGCAGCTTTTGCTCGGCTCGCCAGCGCTCCGTGACGTCCACTGCGCTGCCGGCGAATCCCTGGATGTTTTGGTTGATGACCAGGGGAACCACGGCGACGTCGAATAGCATTCCCTTGCCGTCCTTGTTCCGGATCAACGCTTGGCAGGTGCGCAGCCCCGCAGTGGATGCAGGGTTGAGCAGCGCATGGATGGCCGGCTTGCTTGACGGATCGACAACGTCCATCAGCCGCCGGCCCAGTGCATTGCCCGTGTCCTGGCCGCTCAGCGTGCTCCAGCGTGCGTTCACGAATGTCAGCACTCCGCGCTCATCCGTCCGGAAGATCAGCTCCTGCACGCTGCGCATGAGCAAGGACATGTCGCGCTCGCTGCGTGCGATGCGCTGCTGCGCGGCCTCCATCGCTTTCTGCGTCGCCTCGCGGGCTTTGAGTCCGCGCCACACCGTGAGGGACAAGCCGCACACCACGAGCACCAGCGCTGCGCCAAGCACGATGAAGTTGCGCGCGCCATCAAGCCATCCGCTTCGGACCAGTGCAAGAGGCTCTTCGACAATGACGACCAGGGGCTGGCTGCGGGACACGCGGAACGCCACAATGCTCTCGGGGCTCAGGGCGCCGACGCCGATGTAGCTTCCATGCTCGCGCTGGGGCAAGTGCTGCTGGAACACCGGCAGTGTCTTCACGCTCCTGCCGATCAGCGATTGGGCGGGGTCCGACGTGTCGGACGTGGCGAAGACCTGGCCCGCATAGCTGGTGATGATTGCCTCATAGCCCACCGACTCGAGGGCCACGTGCTGGAAGTTCGATAGCGCATCGGGATTGATGAGACCGACCAGTATGCGCGCGTCGCCTTGCTCTGCCTGGTAGCGATAGAGCAGGGGAATGAAAGCAACGCCGCGCGGCACCTGTCGGGAATGTGCGGCAGGTGCGAGGTCTGCGAGCCCCCGGCCAGGAAGCATGGGGCCGATCTGGATTTTGCCGGGGCCGGAGAGACTGGCGGATTGGTCGTCGCCCAACTGTCCCAGATTCACCGCAATGCCCGCATCTGGGGCGCTGGTGCTGGCGATGACGTGCCCCTTGGCATCCACCACGGCCATGCCCCGCAGGAAGGGGAGACTGGAAAGTACTTGCTGCATGGCGTCGACCATGGAGCTGCTGGCATCGGTCGCCGTGCGCATGGGGGGGAGCCGGGAGAGTGTGCCGAACGCGAGATCGGCGGAGTCGAACATCCGGGTGGTTTGGTCCTCCATGACCGTGGCGAGGATGCGTGCCTGCTCCACGTTGGATTTCGTGGTGGCATGCCAGTCATTGAGGATGACCAATGCCATGGCCACCAAGGCGCTGACAGCAACGGCCAGACCCGCCCCCAGCACGACGACGCTCGCGCGCAGATGGTGTGGGGACGACGGCTTTCGCGCAGGCCTGGGCATGCGACCTTTCACTTCACGATGATGGAGGCCAATCCATTGGCTCTGGCGGCCTTTTCCAGGCGGCCGTCTTGCTTGATCTGCGCCACGAACTGGTTCAGATAAGCCAGCCACTCGGCATCGCCAGGCTTTACGGCATAAGCATACGGCAGCACGTGGAAAGGTGTCTCTGGTTCGATGAGCCTGGCCCAGTCGGCATTGTCGAGCAGGCGCCGGCTGTAGGGGTAGTCGGTCATGAATACGTCGATGCGGCCTGCGCGCAATTCCTTCTCGCGGGTCAGCGGCGGCCGGATCGAGACCACCGTTCCCTGCTTGATCCGCTCATTCATGACGGGCTCCATGAAGGTGCCTTGCTGCACCCCTATCAGCACGCCCGGCTTGTCGATGTCGGCCCAGGCCCGCACCGCGGTATTGCTCTTGGTGGTGACGGCATAGATGTCGCTGCGCAGATAGGGCTGCGTGAAGCGCAGCTTCTCTTGGCGCTGAGGCAGCACGCCGATGGCGAACATGCCCACGTCGCATTTGTCTTCGAGCAGATCGGGAATGAGTGTGGCAAAGGAGGATTCGACATACTCCAGCCGGGCTCCGAGGCCCTTGCTCAGTTCCGACGACAGTTCAATGTCGATGCCCTGGAGCTGGGCGGTGCGGGGGTTGCGGTAGGTAATGCCGTAGTAGTCGGTCCAGATGCAGACCTTCAGCACTCCTTGCGCCTTGACGCGGCCCATCACATCCGCTGCCATGGAGGGGGTGCAAAGGCTGGCCGCGGCGAGTGTCGCCCAGGCCAGTACGATGTGAGGTGCAGTCTTTCTCATGGCGGGCTCCCTGGGGTCATGGGGCATCGATCAGTGCGGAGAAGCTGGGGCACTCCTGCGTGATGGCGAGGCGCAGCGCATCCAGTTCAGCGACATGGGCAATGAAGGTGTCCACAATATGTGGGTCCAGCGCTTTGCCGCGCTCGGCGGCGATCATGCGCACCGCGTCTTCCATGGCAAAGGCGGGGCGGTACACGCGGTCCATCGTGAGGGCATCGAAGTGGTCGACAACGCTCGTGATGCGGCCGGACAGCGGAATTTCCTCGCCGCGCAAACCGCGCGGATAACCGGTGCCGTCATACTTCTCGTGGTGGGTCAGGGCGATCTCTGCCGCCATCGTGAGCACGGGTACGCGGGACATGCCCAGAATCTCTGCGCCGATCTCGGGGTGGCGATTCATGACGCTCCGCTCCTGCTCGTCAAGGGGCCCCGGCTTCTTGAGAATGTGATCCGGCGTGCCGATCTTTCCGACATCATGCATGGGTGCCGATTTGCGCAGCATGCTGGCGTAGGCTGCATCCTTTCCCAATCGCAGGGCGAGCGCTTCGGCTAGGTAGCCGATGCGCACGATATGGACGCCCGTGTCGTCATCCTTGTAGTCTGCGGCGACAGAGAGGTGCAGCAGCGTCTCATGGTGCGCGCGCGTGACTTGCTGCAGCAGGTCGTTCCGCTCCCGGTACATGCGCCCAAAGTCCTGGACGAAGCGTTCCATCTGAGCCATGGCGCTATCGCTGAAGCACTGGTCGTCCCGGGGCGGCTCCAGCGCGTGAGGCATGGCTTCCCCTGCGGCGCTCATGTGCATGCCTCCATCGCATGCAGCGCGTCCAGCACCTGCAGCGTGCTGAAAGGCTTGACCAGGTAGCCGTCCACGCCGCAGCGTTGCCCTTGGTCCTTGTCGGCCGCAGCACCCTTGGCGGTTAGCATCACGACCCGGGTGTGGCGCAGCGATGGGCTTTGCTTGATGAGCTGGCATACCTCGAAGCCATTGAGGAGGCCGGGCATCATCACGTCCAGCAACACCACGTCAGGTTGAATCTCGCAGGCGAGTGCCCACCCTTCATCGCCTGTTGCGGCCTCCCATATCTCGACGTCCTCGAACTCCAGTGTCATTCGCAGCAGCTTGCGGATGTCCTTGTGGTCTTCCACGATCAGGATTTTTTTCATATGCAGTTTCTGGCCTGGATGTTTGGGTTACAAACTGAATCATATGAATCATTTTTATCAAAGTCAATGCGTTTTTTTCAATTTGAAAAAGTGCACAATTGCGATCTATGAACATGCGACCCCCTGCAGAGGCGGCAGCCATACCGCCGCACTACACCACCGTGGAAGTCGCCAAGCTGTTGGGCATGGCGGTTCGCTCCGTGCAACTGATGGTGGACCGCGGTGAGTTGCAGGCCTGGAAAACCTCTGGCGGCCATCGCCGTATCTCGCGCGAGTCGGTGGATCTCTGGTTGCGCGCGCGCGCCATATCTGACACGGGAGCGGTATCTACTGCCGCGCCACCGGGAGCCAAGGACACAGGGCCTGTCCTGCAGCCTCCACGCTCGGGGCACCCCGTGCGGGCGCTGCTGATCGAGGACTCGGTGCATTTCCAGAACCTGGTGCGGCTTCTCATCCAGAAGCAGGCGCCCGAGGTGGATCTGCACATCGCGAACGACGGGATCACGGGGCTGGCGCTGTACGGCCAGATCCAGCCTGACATTCTGATTGTGGACATCCTGTTGCCCGACATTGATGGAGCCACGCTGATTACGACGCTGCGCTCGCGCCCTCAGTTCGCCCGCAGCAAATTGATTGTCGTTACGTCGCTGGATGTGCACGAGCGAACCCCCTACGCGTTCGCGCTGGATGGCGTTACCGTGATCTACAAGCCGCGCCTCGTTGGCGAGTTGCCGCAAGTGCTGCGCACGTGCCTGGCGGGGGAGTCGGTGTGAGCCGCTCACGAATTCTGCTGGTGGAGGACGACCCTTCCATAACGCGGTTTGTCATGGCGGCGCTCGAAGAGCTTCCGGTCGATGTCGCGGCGTGCCAGAGCATGGAAGAGGCGTGGCGTCTGTTGAACGAGTCGCCGGTAGCTCTGGTCATTTCCGACCTCATGCTGCCGGTAGGCTCTGGATTGGATTTACTCCATCAGATGCGGAGCTCCTCTGTCTGTGCGCTCCAGGCTATCCCGGTGATCGTGTTGAGCGCCGGTTTGAATGCGGACGTGCTGCGCGAGCTGGAGTCGGCAGGGGTATTCCGGGCGCTGCTCAAGCCAGTTTCGGTGTCCGTGCTCGAGTCGTGCGTGAGCGAAGCACTGCGTGGTGGGCGTGCTGCGGCTGAAAGCGTCATGCCGGCTCCCCCCACGGCGAGTGGCGAGCAGCAGGCGATCGCCACCTACTTTGCAGGCGACCATGTGCTGTTTCAGGCCTACAAGGCCAGCTGTCTGGCCCAGTTCGACAACGATGTGGAACAGGGCGACGCGGCTATGCGGGAGGGCGATGCATATTCCCTGAGACGTGTGGCACACAACTGCAAGAGCGTGTTGTTGACGTTGGGATATGCGGAAGGCAGCGAGTTGGCTCGCGGCCTGGAAAATTCGGCAGCCCATGACGAAATGGCGGAGGCGGCGGCCGCGTGGGGCCTCTTGCGTGAATGTTTGTCGAGTATCAAGCGCTCATCAAACACCGCTGCCGCCGAGGGCCTGGGCGGCTGACGATCACGCCTTGCCCGCCGCGGCGGCCTGCACCGCTGCCGCCGCCGCACGCAGCTTGTCCTTCTTGCTTGGGCGCTTGCCCTTGATGCCGCCCGTGCCGGGCACCGGCGCGCGGTCCGTGGGGGCTGTCTCCACAGGCTCGAAGCCCGCGACCTGCTCGCGCGGCAGGCTGAGGTGCTGGCGCTTTTCAATGAGCGCGAAATGCGCCTCTGTATCGGCGCTCACGAAGCTCACGGCCAGGCCCTGCGCGCCCGCGCGGCCGGTGCGGCCGATGCGGTGCACATAGTCCACCGGCGAGCGCGGCAGGTCATAGTTCACCACCACGGGCAGCTGCGCGATGTCGATGCCGCGCGAGGCCAGGTCGGTGGTCACCACCACGTCCCAGCGCTCCTCCTTGAACTCCCGCAGCACCTGGGTGCGCGCGCCCTGGCTCAGGCCGCCGTGCAGCGGCGTGGCGAAGATGCCGCGCTGGTACAGCTTCTCGGCCACGTGCTCGGCGGCGTACTGGGTCGCCACGAACACCAGCACCCGCTTCCAGCCCTGCTCCTGCACCAGGTGGCGCAGCAGCTCGGTGCGGCGCTGGGCGTCCACCTGCAGCACGCGCTGCACGATGGCGGGTGCGCTGGCCTCAGTGGTGGGCACGGCCACGCGCGCGGGGTCGCGCAGCAGGCCCTCGGCCAGGGCCTGCACGGCGGGCGCGAAGGTGGCCGAGAAGAACAGGTTCTGGCGCGCGGCCGGCAACTGCTCCAGCACGCGCCGCAGTTCATCGGCGAAACCGAGGTCGAGCAGGCGGTCCGCCTCGTCGAGCACGAGCATGCGCACCGACGACAGGCGCAGCGCGTTGTGCTCCACGAGGTCGAGCAGGCGCCCCGGCGTGGCCACCACCACATCGGCGCCGCCGCGCAGCCCCATCATCTGCGGGTTGATCGACACGCCGCCGAACACCACCGCCACCTTGGGTGGTTCCGGCAGGTGCTGGGCCAGGCCGCGCAGCACCTCGCCGACCTGGGCCGCGAGCTCGCGCGTGGGCACCAGCACCAGCGCGCGCACGCGCCGGGGCGTGTAGGCGGCGCCGCCCTGCAGGCGCTGCAGCAGGGGCAAGGCGAAGGCGGCTGTCTTGCCCGAGCCGGTTTGCGCGGCCGCCAGCAGGTCGGCCCCCCGCAGCACGGCCGGAATGGCCTGCGCCTGGATGGGCGTGGGCGCTGCGAAGCCCTGCGCGCCGGCGGCGTGCGCCAGGGCGGGGGTGAGTCCGAGGGAGGTGAAGGGCATGGGGCGTGCGGGGGGGCGGGCAGGGGTGGGGACTGTAACCTGCGCGGCCCAACCCTTTTCCCGATAATGGCCGGAGCTTCTTTTTTTGGAGTTCTCCATGCACTACCGCCGCCTCGGCAAAAGCAACCTGCAAGTATCGGCCCTCTGCCTGGGCACGATGATGTTCGGCGACCAGACCGGCCGCGAGGAGGCCGCGGCCATCGTGGCCGACGCGAAGGCCCAGGGCGTGAACTACATCGACACGGCCGACGTGTACACCAAGGGCGCGTCCGAGGCCATGCTCGGCGAGCTGCTGCAGGGCCAGCGCCACGATTGGGTGCTCGCCACCAAGCTGGGCAACAAGATGTCGGACCGCGTGAACGAGGGCCACTACTCGCGTGCCTGGATGCTGCGCGAGGTGGAGGCGAGCCTCGGGCGCCTGCGCACCGACCATGTGGACATCCTCTACCTGCACCGCGACTACGAGGGCATGGACCTGGAGGAGCCGCTGTTCGCCATCGAGGCGCTGCTGCGCGCGGGCAAGGTGCGCTACTGGGGCCTGTCGAACTTCCGGGGCTGGCGCATCGCAGAGCTGGTGCACCTCGCACGCCGCATCGGCATGCCGCAGCCCGTGGTCTGCCAGCCGTACTACAACCTGCTCAACCGCATGCCCGAGGTGGAGATCCTGCCCGCATGCATGCACCATGGGCTGGGCGTGACCCCGTACAGTCCCGTGGCGCGCGGCGTGCTCACGGGCAAGTACCTGCCGGGCCAGGCGCCGGCCGAGGGCACGCGTGCCGGGCGCGGCGACCGGCGCATGGCCGAGACGGAGTTCCGCGAGGAGTCGCTCGCCATCGCGCAGCGGCTCAAAAGCCATGCCGAGGCGCGCGGCATCACGCTCGCGCAGTTCGCCACGGCATGGGTGCTGGCGCACCGGGGCGTGAGCTCGGTGATCGCGGGGCCGCGCACGCTCGCGCAGTGGCGGGACTATGCGCCTGCGCTCGGTTATGAGGTCACGGCCGAGGATGAGGCGCTTATCGATAGCCTGGTGGCTCCTGGCCATCCCTCCACGCCGGGTTTCAACGATCCGGCGTACCCGTTGCCCGGGCGGCGTGCCTGAGCGCTTGCGTTCGCCACGCCCTGCCCACGTGTTTTCCCGGGTGACCAACGAGGGGTCGTGACCTTGGGCCGAGATGTGGCGGCTGGAGGGGCTCCGCGCCCGGAACTGGCGCGCAGGCCACCTATCGGCATCGAGCACGCTGCACAGCTACCCCCTGGCCAGCGCGTCGAGCATCCGTACTACGTATCCTGTGAGCGCACGAGCGCGGACCGAACGTCGTTGACGAAAGCGGGTGCGACGCGGGATCTTTCCTAAGGGCGTGGTGTAGCGCCTGCGGGGCTTATGCCCACCGCCGCCTTGGTGGTGTTCGCCGGCATAGGCCAGATGGCCCGCGTCGGGGCATGGCCGGTAGGTTGCCGAGCGCAGGATAATTGCCTGTATCGCCACAGCTTTTGCCGCCTTGCCATGCCCCTACCCGCCGATGCTTCAGCCATCACCCACGGCATCCAGCTCGCGGTGGCGCCGGTGTTCCTGCTCACGGCTGTCTCCGGCATGATCGGTGCCGTGGCCGGGCGGCTGGCGCGCATCATCGACCGTGCGCGCCTCGTCGAGGACAAGGCCCGCGCCAGCACCGATACGGACCTACTCGCGCGTTCCTATGCCGAGCTGGCCACGCTGCGCACGCGCGGGCGCATGGCGAACGTGTGCATCGGGCTGCTCACACTCTGCGCCTTCCTGATCGGGCTCACCATCATTCTGCTGTTCCTTGGCGAGATCATGGGCCTGCAGGCCGCGCGCATGGCCGTGGCGGGCTTTCTCGCGGGGGTGGTGTCGTTCCTGCTCGCCCTGGTGTTCTTCCTGACCGAGACGGTGATGGCCACGCGGCTGCTCGACTTCCACATGCTCCAGCAGCCGCCGCAGGGCTGAATCCCGCCATGGACCCCGAACTGTTGCGCCGCCTGGTGGCCACCGAGATGCCCTTTGGCAAGCACAAGGGCTGCCTGATCGCGGATCTGCCGGGCAACTACCTGGCCTGGTTCGCCCGCGAGGGTTTTCCGCGCGGCGACCTGGGGCGGCTGCTCGCGCTCATGCACGAGATCGACCACAACGGGCTGGGCGAGCTGCTGGCGCCGCTGCGCAGCGCGCGCAGGTAGTCAATGTGCCGGGTGCGCGTGCGCCTCGGCAAAATCCGGCAACTGGCCGAACAGCCCCCGAAAAAGGTTGCGGGCCATGCCGTGGGCCACGGCCTGCAGATCGCGTCCCACGTCGGGCGCGAAGAGGCGGCCGGTGTGCAGTGCCCACAGGCGCACCCAGGCCGCGAAGTGCGCGGGCGTGACGCCTTCGAGCGCCATGTGCTTGCCGAACACGTCGCCCCGGTAGCTGCGCGTGCCCAGGGCCACGGTGCTCCAGAACTCCACCATGCGCGCGAGGTGCGCATCCCAGTGCGCGCCGATGGCGCGCTCGAACACGGGGCCCAGCAGCGGGTCGGCGCGCACGTCGGCGTAGAAACCGCGGACCAGCGCGGCCAGGTCTTCGCGCGTGGGCTGCGCCTTGGGTGTCATTGGCATGAGCAGCCCGATGGGCCGCAGCCGCCGGCGGCGGCCTGGGGTTCGAAGGCGGGGAAGAGCACGTTGTTTTCGAGGTGGATGTGCTGGATCAGGTCGTCGGTGAGCTGGGCGATGCCAGCATACAGCGCGCGCCATGTGTTGCAGGCGCCCTGGGGCGGCTGCGCGTCGTGGGTGAGGCGGGCCAGTTCGTCGAGCGCGGCGCCGTGGTCCGTGTGCTCCGAGCGCATTACGGCGATGGGCTGGCCCACGAAGGGATGGCCGCCCGCTTTGAGCAGCGGAAACAGCACGGTCTCCTCCTTCTGCATGTGCGACAGCAGCTCGCCCTCCATGGCCTCCAGCGCGTCGGCCAGGCCGGCGGGCACGGCGGGGTGGTCGCGGTGTACGGCCTCCACGCGGCGCGCCATGCGGATCAGCTCGGGCAGCTGGGCGCGGTGCACCTCGTGGTAGCGCGTGAGGATGTGGTCGATGAGTTCGGCCGGTGCGCCGGCCTGGGGAGCCTCATCGGAGCGCTGCAGCGCCGATAGCTCCTGCAGCACGGCGGCCAGGTCCAACCCCTTGTCGGCCGCGGCCTGGCGCAGACTCACCTGGCCGCCGCAGCAGAAGTCGAGCTTGAGGCGGCGGAAGACGGCGGTGGCGCCGGGCAGTTGCACGGCGATCTGGCCGATGGCTTGTTCGGCGTCCAACGGGATCTGGGGCAGGCGGGCGTTCATGGTGGGTCCTTTAAAGATTCATTT
>JASLFM010000125.1 GCA_030150585.1 Acidovorax sp. | reverse complement strand
GGCCTTCATCCTGCACGCGGCATTGCTGGATCAGGCTTGCGCCCATTGTCCAAAATTCCCCACTGCTGCCTCCCGTAGGAGTCTGGGCCGTGTCTCAGTCCCAGTGTGGCTGGTCGTCCTCTCAGACCAGCTACAGATCGTAGGCTTGGTAAGCCTTTACCCCACCAACTACCTAATCTGCCATCGGCCGCTCCGTTCGCGCAAGGCCTTGCGGTCCCCTGCTTTCATCCGTAGATCGTATGCGGTATTAGCAAAGCTTTCGCTTCGTTATCCCCCACGATCGGGCACGTTCCGATGTATTACTCACCCGTTCGCCACTCGTCAGCATCCGAAGACCTGTTACCGTTCGACTTGCATGTGTAAGGCATGCCGCCAGCGTTCAATCTGAGCCAGGATCAAACTCTTCAGTTCGATCTTGAAATTTAAAGTCTTTCGACTTTCACTCATAAAACGGAATTGAAGTGAACTTCACTTCTCTTCTCATGAGCGTTTGATAGTTCTAAAGAACTTGGCTGCTCGCCTCAAACGCCCACGCTTATCGGCTGTATATTTTTAAGGTTCCCGAAAGCATCGATTTTCTCTTTGCTTTCTTGACTCGCTGCGATCAGCGAAGCCTTGAATTCTAACACAGCTTTTAAAGTACTGTCAACTTGAAGGTTATTCGCTTTTCTCGATCACCACCACGTTAGCAGCAGCACCTCTGATCAGCGAAGCCTTGAATTATATACCGGATTTCGCTCCGATTGCAACTCAAGTCTAACTTCTTTTTTACCCCGCCACCTCGATCAGCACCACCATCACAGCAGCACACCTCCAAGCAGCGAAGCCCTCCATTGTAGCCCAACTTTTGCAAGCCTGAACCAAAACGAGTGAAGTTCTTCAACCCCTTCACCACCGACATCCTAGGAGTCTTTCATCCCGGGCCGCCCTTGCAGCGAAGAGGCGTGACTATAGCACGGGTTTGAGGCAATTTATTGAAGTGTTGCCACTTCCCATGAAAAAGAGCCCCAGCGGGGCTCTTCGTTCTCGGGAGGCTCTTTTAGAGCTTCCACTTCTCCAGCAGCTTGTCCGGACTCAGGCTGTCATAGCCTTCGAAGGGTTGGTGGATCCAGGGGTTGGTGGGCAAGTACTCCACAGAGTAGTCCGGCGTGAAGGTGGACATGCCCTTCGTCCATATCACCGCACTGCGCAGCTCCGTGATGGGCGAGTAGTTGGTCTTGAGCATCTGGATGACGGCGTTCAGGGTGTGCCCCGAATCGGCCAGGTCATCGACCAGCAGCACACGGCCGGCGATCTCGCCCTTGGGCGTGGTGATGAAGCGTGCAATGTCCAGGTGCCCCTGCACAGTGCCAGCTTCGGCACGGTACGAGCTCGTGGACATGATAGCCAGCGGTTTGTCGAAGATGCGGCTCAGTATGTCGCCAGGACGCATGCCCCCGCGCGCAAGGCACAGGATGGTGTCGAACTCCCAGCCCGATTGGTGAACCTTTAGGGCCAGCTTCTCGATCAGGTTATGGTATTCGTCGTAGCTTACATAGAGATGTTTGCCGTCTTCGGTCAGCATGGAGCGCTCCGCATACATATGGGTGGTTGTCGATCCAGGGGCTCAGCCAGCCTGGTAGGGATGGGTCATCATGATGGTGTGATCCCGGTCCGGGCTGGTGGAGATCATGGCGATCGGCACCCCCGTGACCTGCGTGATGCGCTCCAGGTAATTGCGGGCATTCTGGGGCAACTGCTCATACACCGTCACACCCACCGTCGACTCACTCCAGCCGGGCAGGATTTCGTAAATGGGCTTGCAGCGAGCGATTTCATCGGCCCCCATGGGCAGCAGGTCGATGCGTGCACCATCGAGTTCATAGCCCACGCACAGCTGCAGCTCCTGCAGGCCGTCCAGTACATCGAGCTTGGTGATGCACAGACCGGACAGGCCATTGACCTGCGCACTGCGCTTGAGCAACGCTGCATCGAACCAGCCGCAACGGCGGCTGCGGCCCGTGGTCACGCCTTTCTCGGCACCCACAGTGCTCATGTGGTAGCCAGGTGTACCGGGCTTCTCCCACTCCAACTCCGTTGGGAACGGGCCGCCACCCACGCGCGTGCAGTAGGCCTTGGTGATGCCCAGGATGTAATGCAGCATGCCAGGCCCCACGCCGGAGCCCGCGGCTGCGTTGCCCGCAACGCAATTGCTCGAAGTGACATAGGGATAGGTGCCATGGTCCACGTCGAGCAGCGTGCCTTGCGCGCCTTCGAACAGCAGGTTGGCGCCTGCCTGGTGGGCCTCGTTCAGCTCGCGCGATACGTCGGCCATCATGGGCTTGAGCAGCTCGGCGTGGCGCATTGCCTCTTCGTAGACGGGTTCGAACTGCACCGCGCCGTCGCGGATATACGGCTTGAGCGCGTCGCCAAACGTGAAGCTGCCCGAACCCAGGAAGGTCTGCAGCACATGGTTATGCAGCGCGAGCAGCTCGCGCAGTTTGGAGGCAAAGCGCTCAGGGTACTTGAGATCCTGCACGCGCAGCGCGCGGCGCGCGATCTTGTCCTCGTAGGCCGGGCCGATGCCACGGCCCGTGGTGCCGATCTTCTCGGCGCCACCGTGCTCGCGCGCGGCCTCGCGCGCCACGTCCAGCGCCGCGTGGAACGGCAGAATCAGCGGGCAGGCTTCGCTCACACGCAGGCGCGAGCGCACTTCCACGCCCGCCTTTTCCAGACCTTCGATTTCTTCGAACAGCTTGGCAGCCGAGAGCACTACGCCATTGCCGATGTAGCACTTCACGCCGGGGCGCATGATGCCGGAGGGAATCAGGTGCAGCGCCGTCTTCACGCCATTGATCACGAGGGTATGGCCCGCATTGTGGCCGCCCTGGAAGCGCACCACGCCTTGTGCAGATTCGGTGAGCCAATCCACCAGCTTGCCTTTGCCTTCGTCACCCCACTGGGTGCCGACCACGACCACATTGCGACCTTTGCTTGTCTTCATTTCCAAACCCGGTTGATTTTCAAATGCTTCAAATGGCCCGCACAGCCCACTGCCCTGCGATGTTCACGAGCTCCCGATCACAACAAAACTCGTCCACCTCGCTCTCATGGCCCGGCAGCACACACACCACCGTTTCCCCGCGGCCGCGCAGGGCTGCGATGGCGGCATTCATGTCTGGTGCCTCACCCCAAGGCGCGCGGATGGCGGCCTTGAGCGGACGCGGCGGCACCACGGCTACCAGCTGTTTGACGTCGAGGCTGAAGCCCGCCGCAGGACGGTTGCGCCCAAAGACAGCTCCCACCTCGTCGTAGCGGCCACCGCGCACCAGCGCATCACTGGCACCGCGGGCATAGACACCAAAGCGCATGCCGCTGTAATAGGCATAACCACGCAGATCGGCCAGGTCGAACGTGACCCTCACGTCGCCGAGGCGGGACGCTATCCAGCGCAAATTCGATAACGTCTCGGCCACGCATGGCATGGATTTCAGGGCTTTCTCTGCCTCATCCAGCACGTGGGCGTCGCCATAGAGCGAGAGCAGAGCCTGCAAGCCATCGCGCGATGCAGCAGGAAAGCCGCGCGTCAATGCCGCGAGCTCGCTGGCATCCTTGGTCGCCAACGCCATATGCACGGCCCGCAGCACCTGCCCATCGACCATCACTCCGGCCAGCAGGCTGCGCACGATGCGCACGTCGGCCAGGTCCACGCTGAAGTCGCGCACATCGGCCACACGCAGGCAGTCGAGGGAGAGCCGCAACGCCTCCAGGTCGGCCTCCAGACCCGCGTGCCCATAGATCTCGGCACCGAACTGCAGCGGTTCGCGCGTGGCATGGGGCCGGTCGGGCCGGGTGTGCAGCACGGGGCCGCAGTAGCACAGCCGCGTGACGGCCTGGCGGTTGAGCAAGTGCGCATCGATGCGGGCCACCTGCTGCGTTGTATCGGCGCGCAAGCCCAGCGACCGGCCGGAAAGCTGGTCGACGAGCTTGAAGGTTTGGAGGTCCAGAGCTTCGCCCGTACCCGTCAGCAGGGACTCGAGGTGCTCGAGCAGCGGCGGCATGACCAGCTCGTAACCATAGCCACGCGCCGTATCGAGCAGCCCGCGACGCAATTCTTCGATGTGCCGCGCCTCGGAAGGCAGAACATCGGCAATGTGATCCGGCAGGACCCAGGCAGACATGGAGAAGGGGGAGGCTGTTAAAAACGTGATTCTACCGGGTCCACCTGCGGCCCCCAATATGCGGAGCGCCGCGGTGCCGCCTTGGCATGCTCAGACCATGGCCAGCATCGCCAGCCCTGCCAGAATGCACAGCAGGGCGAAGAAGCGGATCTGCCCGTCGCGCAGCGCCATGAGCTGCAAGAAGAGCCTGCGCCACGCGCCCGGTGCGATGAGGGGAAGCAGCCCCTCAAGCACCAGCAACAGCGCGAGCGCGGCCCACAGGTTGTCACCCCAGTCCATGCAGGTCCGCGAAAGCGCTCGGCTGCGCCGTTACTTGCGAGGGGCTGCGGGCGCCGCTGCGGCGCCGCCGCGGAAGGCCTTGAAGAAGTCCGACGACGACGGATCCACCACCATCACGTCGCTCTTCTTGCTGAAGCTGGCCTTGTACGCCTCGAGGCTGCGGTAGAACTGGGCGAATTGCGGATCGCGGCCAAAGGCCTCGGCGTAGACGCGCGCGGCCTCGGCGTCGCCTTCGCCCTTGATCTTCTGCGCGTCCCGGTAGGCGTTGGCGATAGTGATCTCGCGCTGGCGATCCGCCTCCGCACGGATCTTCTCGCCCTCGGCAGCGCCGGTGGAGCGCAGCTCGTTGGCCACGCGCTTGCGTTCAGCCTCCATGCGCCGGTACACCGATTCGGTGATGGCTTCCACATAGTCCACACGGGTGATGCGCACATCCACCACGTCCACGCCCCAGGGCTTGGCACCGCGCACGGTCTCCAGCACTTCGCGCTTGACGTCGGCCATCAAAGCCTCCCGTTTGGTAGACAGCAGCTCACGCACCGTGCGGCGGTTGATTTCTTCCTGGAATGCATTGCGCACCACGCGGTTGAGCTGCAGGGCGCCGGCGTTCTCGTCCATGCCCACGTTGCGGATGTACTCCGACGGATCGGAGATGCGCCAGCGCACATACCAGTCGATCACCACGCGCTGCTTCTCGGCCGTGAGCATCGGCTCAGTATCGGTGCTGTCCAGGGTAAGCAACCGCTTGTCGATGTATGTCACGTTCTGGAACGGCGGCGGTAGCTTGAAGTTCAGTCCGGGCTCGGTGATGACTTCCTTGATCTGGCCCAGGGCGTACACCACGCCGAACTGGCGTTGATCCACCACAAAGAGCATGGAGCTCATCAGCGCCAGCACAACCAGGATGGTCGAAGCAAAAAAACCAACTCTGTTCACAAGGCTCTCCTACTCCTAGCGCGACTCGCGGTCGCGCGAGCGGCTGCTGTCGCGGGCACGGGAATCGTTCGAAAAACTGGACGGGGCCGCGGCAGGCGCCGGACTGGGCAAAGACGGGCTCTGCGCCTCCCCGGCGGTCGGCTGCTGAGCTACGCTTTGCATGATCTTGTCGAGCGGCAGATACAGCAGGTTCGACCCCTGGCGCGACTCCACGAGCACTTTGGTGACGTTGCTGTAGATCTGCTGCATCGACTCGAGGTACATTCGGTCCCGCGTGACCTGCGGCGCCTTCTGGTACTCGGCCAGCACCGCACTGAAGCGCTGCGCATCGCCCTGCGCCTGCGCGACGATGCGCGCTTTGTAGGCCGATGCCTCCTCCGTCAAGCGCGAGGCCGTACCCTTGGCACGGGGCACCACGTCATTGGCATAGGCCTCGGCCTCGTTCTTGGCGCGCTCGCGCTCCTGGCCGGCCTTGAGCACATCGTCGAACGCGGCCTGCACCTGCTCGGGCGGGCGCACGCCGCCCTGCTGCAGGTTGATGCCCACGACCTCGACACCCACGTTGTAGCGGTCGAGGATGGTCTGCATGAGCTTGCGCACGCGCGGCGCGATCTGGTCGCGCTCCTCGGCCAGCGCTGTATCCATGCGCATCTTGCCCACCACTTCGCGCACGGCAGTTTCGGCCGCCTGCACCACCGCGTCGGCGGGGTTCTTGCTCTCGAAGAGCCATGCGCGCGCGTCGTTCAGGCGGTACTGCACGGCGAACTTGATCTCAACGATGTTCTCATCCTCGGTCAGCATGGCCGACTCGCGCAGCCCCGTGCTCTTGATGACGCTGTCGCGCCCCACGTCTGCGGAGCGAATCTGGGTCACGAACACGAGCTCATGGCGTTGGATCGGGTACGGCAGGCGCCAGTTGAAGCCGGCCCCCACCGTGCTCTTGTACTTGCCGAACTGCGTGATGACGGCCTGCTGGCCTTCTTGCACGATGAAAAAGCCTGTTCCCAACCAGATCAGCACGGCGATCGCAGCGATCAGGCCCACGCCCATGCCCGCACTCTTCATGTCGGGCTGGAAGCCCCCCCCACCACCATTGCCCATGGGACCACGCCCTCCCCCGTTCTTGCCGCCGAACAGGCCGGAAAGCTTGCGGTTCAGGTCGCGCCAGAGTTCATCCAGGTCCGGAGGCTGGCCACCCGGCCCCGGGTTGCGGTTCCCCTGCGGCGGACGCTCCTGTTCCGGGCGGCCATCGTCGTTGGACTTGTCGTCGCCACGGCCCCAGCGTGGATCGTTCAGATTGAACATCCCGCGGATGCGCTCCGGCAGCAGCGCCCAACGGGGGGCACGGATTGGAAGATTCATGCGAAGTCTCAGTTTTTGAAAGACACGGACCGACTCGGCATTGTGCCCAATCAGGGCCCTTCGCCTTGCAATTCAGTAGCAACGCCTGGGGTCATGCCCGGCCCACGCTCTGCCACCACGATCCCCGAAAGCTGCTCGCGCAGTGCCGCCAGCCCCTCCCCGGTACGCGCGCTCACGAAGAGCCTGGGCACGCGCCGGCCGCCCAGATCGTAGCTATCCTGCATCTGCAAAGGCCTTTGCTCGGGCGGCAGCGCGTCGATCTTGTTGAACACCAGGACTTGGGGAATTTCGTCGGCCTGAATCTCCGCCAGCACACCCAGCACCTCCTGGATCTGCTCCGGGAAATGCGGGTTGGCGGCATCCACCACGTGCAGCAGCAGGTCAGCGTCGACCGCCTCCTGCAGGGTGGCCTGGAACGCATCTACGAGGCCATGGGGCAGGTCCCGGATGAAGCCTACGGTATCCGACAGAGACACCGATCGCCCCGCCTCCCCCAGGTAGAGCTGGCGCGTGGTGGTGTCAAGCGTGGCGAAGAGCTGATCGGCCGCGTAGGCGCGGGCCTTGACCATGGCGTTGAACAGCGTGGACTTGCCCGCATTGGTGTAGCCCACCAGCGAGATGTTGAACGTGTCGCGGCGCTCGCGCTGGCGGCGCTGCGTGGTGCGCTGGCGCTTCACTTTCAGCAGGCGCTCGCGCGTGCGCTTGATGGCATCGCCGATCATGCGCCGGTCCAGCTCGATCTGGGTCTCGCCCGGGCCGCCGCGTGTGCCGATGCCGCCGCGCTGGCGCTCCAGGTGCGACCAGCGCCGCACGAGGCGCGTGCTCAGGTACTGCAGTCGCGCCAGCTCCACCTGGAGTTTGCCTTCGTGGCTGCGCGCACGCTGGGCAAAGATCTCCAGGATCAGCAGGGTTCTGTCGTTGACGGGAAGTTCAAGATGGCGCTCGAGATTGCGCTGCTGGGCCGGGCTCAGGGCCTGGTCGAACAGCACCTCCACGGCGCCGTGCATCTGGGCCAGCATGCGGATTTCGTCCGCCTTGCCGCTGCCAACGAACAGTGCCGCGTCGGGTGCCTTGCGCTTGCAGGTCAGGCGCGCTACGGGCTCCAGGCCCGCCGTCTGGGCCAGCAGGCCCAGCTCTTCCAGCGCCCCATCGAAGTGGGGTAGCCCAAAATCCACGCCGACCAGGATGACCGGAGCGGCCTTGCGCTGGGTGAAGGAGGCCTCCCCGCTCATGGCAGCCTCCTCAAGGACTTGGCGCACCCGGCAGCGCGGGGTGCTTGACGGCGCAGCAAGCTCAGGAGCCGCTGGCTTCGTTGTCCGAAGCTTCCGCCGTGGAGAAGTTCACGGCACGACCCGGAACGATGGTGGAAATGGCGTGCTTGTAGACCATTTGCGTGACCGTGTTGCGCAGCAACACGACGTACTGGTCGAAGGACTCGATCTGGCCCTGCAGCTTGATGCCGTTGACCAGGTAGATGGAGACCGGCACATGCTCGCGGCGCAGCGCGTTCAGGAACGGATCTTGGAGGAGTTGGCCTTTATTGCTCACGATATTCTCCGTGTTCAAAAAATTTTGTTGTAATGCGACACCTTACCACAGGCCCTCGCCCCCGCGAAAATCCAAGGGCTTTCGCCCTCGCGGGCGGCAGTCAGCTGCCGTCCTTGTCGGCATAGGGGTTGTGCGAGGTCTTCATCTCGATGCGCAGCGGCGTGCCCACGAGGTTGAACTCCTTGCGGAAGCGCCCTTCCAGGAAGCGCTTGTAAGCCTCGGTCACATGCTCCAGCGAGTTGCCGTGGATCACGATCACTGGCGGGTTCATTCCACCCTGGTGTGCATAGCGCAGCTTGGGGCGGAACATGCCAATCTTCTTGGGCGTCTGGAACTGCACGGCCTCCAGAAGCAAGCGCGTGAGCACGGGCGTGGACATCTTGCACGTCGCGGCCTTGTGGGCCTGCGCGATGGAGGTCCACAGCGGCCCCAAGCCCTGGCGTTTCTTGGCCGAGATGAAATGCAGCGTCGCGAACTTGAGGAACGACAGCCGGGTTTCGATGGAGCGCTCCAGCATCTGGCGCTGGTAGTCATCCACCGCATCCCACTTGTTGACAGCGAGCACCACGGCCCGGCCGCTTTCGAGGATGTAGCCGGCGATGTGCGCATCCTGGTCGGTCACGCCCTGCGTGGCATCGAGCAGGAGCAGCACGACGTTGGCGGACTCGATGGCCTGCAGCGTCTTGACCACCGAGAACTTCTCGATCGCCTCGAACACCTTGCCCTTGCGGCGCAAGCCCGCCGTGTCGATCAGCTCGAACTTCTGGCCATTGCGCTCGAACGGCACGGAGATGGCGTCGCGCGTAGTGCCGGGCATGTCGAACGCTACGAGGCGCTCCTCGCCGAGCCAGGTGTTGATGAGCGTGGATTTGCCCACATTGGGCCGGCCCGCCACGGCCAGCTTGATGGGGCCCTGGCCATCCTGCGCCTCGGCGTCCTCATCGGGCTCGGGCAGGTTCAGGGGCTCGAGGGCCAGATCCACCAGGCTGCGGACACCCTGGCCATGGGCGGCCGATACCGGAACCACCTCGCCCAGGCCCAATTCGTAGAACTCGGACAATTGCGCACCCGCCTGCATGCCTTCGGCCTTGTTGGCCACGAGCAAGCAGGGCTTGCCAAGACGGCGCAGGTACTGGGCGATGTCATGGTCCTGGGCCGAAACGCCCGCGCGGGCGTCCACCACGAAGACGACCACATCGGCCTCCGCCACGGCCTGCTGGGTCTGTTTGGCCATCTCGCGGTAGATGCTGCCACTGCCCGCATCGGGCTCGAAGCCACCCGTGTCGATGACGATGTATTCGCGCTTGCCCTGCCGGCCATTGCCGTAATGCCGGTCGCGCGTGAGCCCCGCGAAATCGGCCACGATCGCGTCGCGCGACTTGGTCAGGCGGTTGAACAGCGTCGACTTGCCGACGTTGGGGCGCCCCACGAGGGCGATGACTGGTTTCATGCCGATGCCACCCCGTTACTCCGGGCGGAAGCCGTAGATGCTGCCGTTGCGGGTCACGACCACCAGCGTATCGGCAGCGACCACCGGAGCGGCCGCGATCGCGGAGCCGTCGGTGGCGATGCGGTTCAGCGGCGTACCGTCGTCCTTGGACAGCAAGTGCACCCAGCCCGTGTCGTCCCCGACCACCACCGAGCGGCCCAGCAGCAGCGGAGCCGTGAGCTTGCGGTACTGCAGGCGATCCGAAGACCAGGCGCGGGCACCATCCGAACGCTTCCACGCGGTGATCACGCCATTGCTCTCCGCACCGAAGAGCATGGTGGCATCGCCGTCAATGCCCGTGGCGCCGTTAGCGGGCTGGCTCCAGACCACAGAGCCGCGGCCCGTTTCCACGCAGCCCACGGCGGCCTGGAAGGCGCGCACGCACACGTTGTCGCCCACGCGGCTCGTGCGGCCCACGAGTTCCACGAGGCGCTCGATGTCGTTGGTACCCCGCGGCGTGGCAATGGGCGCCTCCCAGCGCACCGTACCGCTGTTGGGGTTGAAACCCACCATGCGCCCCGCCATGCCGGCCACGAGCGTGTCGCCCACGGCCATCAGCACACCCGATTGGCGCAGCACCAGCGGCTCACCGGGGCGCTGCTGGTTCCACAGGCGCTTGCCCGTGGCGGCGTCGTAGGCCGAGAGGGAGCGGTCGGCGGCCAGCACGAACACGCGCTCGCCCGCCACCAGCGGTGCCGTATAGACCTGAGCGGAAAGCGGCTGGCGCCACACCTCGCGGCCATCGGCCACCACGATGAGCTGGTTGCTGCGCGACGCCACGGCCGCACGCTTGCCATCACTGCCCACACCGGCGGCCAGGGGCTCGCCCAGATTGGCACGCCAGAGGTCGCCGCCCGTGCGGGCATCGATGGCTGCGACGGTACCGTCGGCCGACGCCAGGGTCACAAGGTTGCCATTCACGTGCACGTCGAGCGGCAGGCGCTCGATAGCCCCCAGCTTGCCGGCCCAGGCCTGGCGCACGCCGAGCACGGGCACCATGGGGCCCAGCTCGGCCGGCTTGGGCTTGGCGGCGCTGCCGCCCCACAGAGAGCACCCCGCGAGCGCGAGCACCAGGACACCCAGCCCGAGGCTGCGCACCGTGCGTGCAGCCACGCGCGAAGACAGTGCGCGCGGCATCACTTGGCGCCCCCTTGCACGGTGGCAGCCGCCACGAGCTGGGGCTGCACGCCCAGCGCGTTGAGCTTGGCTTCGACCAGGCGACGCAGTTCCAGGCCCTCATCGAAGCGCTTGTAGGCCTTGTTGTATTCCTCAATTGCCTCGGCCTTCTTGCCCTGCAGCGCGTAGATGTCGCCCTTGCGGTCGGCCACAGCGGCGTCGAACTCGGGCGGCATGCTGCCTGACAGCTGCTTGAGCGCCTCGTCGTAGGCCTGCTGCTGCACGAGCACGCTCGCCAGGCGCAGGCGCGCGATGGCCTTGTGGCCTGCGTCGGAAGCGTTGTCCGCCACCCAGGCCAGCGTGGCCTTGGCACCGTCCAGGTTGCCTGCTTCGACCAGCGCCTTGCCTACCTGCAGGCCCGCCAGGCCCGCCTGGCTGGTGCCACCGTAGCGTGACTTGAGGTCGCCGAAGGCCTGCTCCATGCGCGCCGCATCCTTGGCCGTAACCGCTGCGTCCACCGCATCGGCCAGTGCCGACGCCTGGAAGGCCTGGCGGTTCTGCCAGTACTGGTAGCCGTTCCAGGCCGCCATGCCGCCGAAGACGACGATCAGCACCGAGCTGATGAGGGTGCCCCAGGCGTTCCAGAAATGCTTGAGCTTGTCAAGCTGCTCTTGTTCTTCGAGATCGAGATGATGTGCCATGGATTGCGTTGCAGGTTAAGCGTTCGATTGTAGGGTGGCGGCCCATTGCGCCACCTCGGCCAGGCTGCGCTCGG
>JASLFM010000122.1 GCA_030150585.1 Acidovorax sp. | reverse complement strand
GGCGGGACTGCTGTCGCCGTCGTCGTCAGAGGCCTTGCTCATGCCGCTCACGCTGATGTTGACCACGGCCGGGCCGTAGCGCGCGGTGATCTGCGAAAAGTCGGGCAACGCCACGCCGGCGGGCGCAGGCGCGGCAGCCGCCACGGCCGGGAGGTTTTGAGCCTGGGCCGCGCGGGCGTTGTGGGCCGTGATGAGCCCCGCCCCGGTGGCGCCCATGGCGCCAGCGGCCACCAGGGCCAGGACCAGTCGGCGGGGAGTGGAGACAAGCGTGTTCATGGTGTGCCTTTCCAAAGGGAGTTGCGCTGATGGAAAGGCAGTGTCGGGAAGGACACTTAGACGGGGCTTAGGCCCCTCCGCTCTGCAGGTTTCAGGCGCCGGACAGCAGCCCCAGCACCAACTCTGGCGGCCGGCACAGCCGCGCGCCCAGCGGTGTGACGACGATGGGCCGGTTGAGCAGCACGGGGTGGCGCGCCACGGCGTCGAGGAGTTCGGCGTCGCTGCGCTGCGGATCGGCCAGCCCCAGCTCCTGGTAGGCAGCCTCCTTGGTGCGCAGCAGGTCGCGCACGGGCACGCCCACTGCGGCCACCAGGGCCGCCAGTTGGTCGTGGGTCAGCGGCTGCGCGATGTAGTCCACGATGGTGGGCTCGATGCCGCGTTCGCGCAGCAGGGCCAGCGCGCCACGCGAATTGCTGCAGCGCGCGTTGTGGTAAATGGTGACGTCGTTCATTGGCGCAGTGTACGCAGCGTGCGGCTCAGCAGTACCACGGGCACCAGGCCCACCGCGACCAGCGCGAGCGAAGGCAGGGCGGCCTCGCCCAGCCGCTCGTCGCGCGCGAGCTGGTAGGCCACCACGGCCAGGGTGTCGCTGTTGAAGGGGCGCAGCACCATGGTGGCGGGCAGTTCCTTCATCACGTCCACGAAGACCAGCAGCGCCGCCGCCGCCGTGGAGCGGCGCAGCAACGGCCAGTGCACGCGCGCCATCAGGCCCGCGCCGCCCGCGCCCAGCATGCGTGCCGAATCGTCCAGGCTCGCGGGAATGCGCGCGTAGCCGCTTTGCACCGACTGCAGCGCCACGGCACAAAAGCGCACGAGGTAGGCCCACACAATGCCCACGGCCGTAGCCGTGACGAGCGCGCCCACGTTCAGCGCAGGTGCCGCCGCCTGCAGCCAGCCCACGGGCAGCAGCAGGCCCACCACGATCACCGCACCCGGCACGGCGTAGCCCACGCTCGCGAGCTGCACCACGCCGCGCGTGACGGCATCGGCGCGGCGGCGCAATGCAAAGGCCAGCGCGAGCGCCACGCTCACGGCCAGCAGTGCGGTGATGGCCCCCAGCCGCACGCTGTTGCCCGCCCATTCGAGAAAGCGCTCCCAGGGCAGAACCGACCAGTCGGCCGCCAGGGGCCGCAGCATGAAGGCCACGGGGGCCACGAAGCCCATCAGCACCGGCAGCAGGCACACCGCCCACGCGGCCACGCAGCGCCAGCCTGCGAGCCGCTGGGGCTGCGCTTCGGCCGAGCCCGCGCGGCCCGCGCCATTGGACGCGAAGCGCATGCGCCGCTGCGCGCGCTGTTCGAGCCACAGCAGCAGCAGCACCAGGGCGAGCAGGATGGTGGCGAGCTGGGCCGCGGCGAGTCGGTTGTCCATCGACAGCCAGGCCTTGTAGATGCCCGTGGTGAAGGTCTGGATGCCGAAATAGCTCACCACGCCGAAGTCGGCCAGCGTCTCCATGAGCACCAGCGCCACGCCTGCTGCCACGGCCGGGCGCGCGAGCGGCAGCGCCACGGTGCGCACGCGGCGCGCGAGCGGCGCGCCCAGGAGCCGCGCAGCCTCCATGAGGTGCGCAGCGCGCTCGCCCAGGGCCGTGCGCGCGAGCAGGTAGACGTAGGGATAGAGCGCGAAGATGAACACCCACACGGCGCCGCCCAGGCTGCGCACCTCGGGCAGCAGCCGCCCTTCGAGGCCGAAGGCCTCGCGCAGCCCCACCTGAAGCGGGCCGCTGAACTGCAGGAAGTCGGTGTAGGCATAGGCCGTCACGTAGGCCGGCATGGCCAGGGGCAGGAGCAGCAGCCACTCCAGCGTGCGCCGGCCGGGAAAGTCGAACAGCGTCACCGCAGCTGCCGTGGCCATGCCCACGCAGGCGGCCCCCAGCGCCACCCACAGGCCCAGCCACACGGTGGTCCAGAAGTATCCGGGCAGCACGGTGGCCGCCATCTCGCGCAGGATGGCCAGGGCTTGCGCTCCGCCCTGCCCCCAGGGCAGCCACGAGGCCAGCACGGCCAGCACGGGCAGCGAAAGGGCCGTGGCGAGCAACAGCAGCGGGAGGGCGCGAAGAAGGGGGCGGCGCAAGGCGGTCAATCGAAGGAGGAAGGCACCATCGACTCGAGAGGGGCGCCAGGAATGCAAATGCGAATTCTAAGCATTTGCCACCCTACAATCCGGGCATGTTCTTGGAGGTTTCCCAACTCGAGGTCCGCTACGCCGGCCGGCCCCAGGCCGCGGTGGATGGCGTGACACTGGGCCTGGCCGCGGGCGAGATCGGCGTGCTGATCGGCCCGTCGGGCTGCGGCAAGACCACGCTGCTGCGCGCCGTGGCGGGCCTGGAGCCCGTGGGCGGCGGCGAGATCCGCCTCTCGGGCGCCGTGGTGGGAGCGGCCCGGCACAGCGTGCCGCCCGAGGCGCGGCGCATCGGCATGGTGTTCCAGGACTATGCGCTCTTTCCCCACCTCACGGTGGGCCGCAACGTGGCCTTCGGCATCCACCAGTTGCCGCGCGCCGAGCAGGCCGCGCGCGTGGCCGAAGTGCTGGCCCTCGTGGGCCTGGAAGGCAGCGAGTCGCGCTATCCACACGAGCTTTCGGGCGGGCAGCAGCAGCGCGTGGCGCTGGCGCGCGCGCTGGCGCCGCGCCCGCAGCTCATGCTGCTGGACGAGCCCTTCTCCAACCTCGACGTGGACCTGCGCGAGCGCCTGGCGCACGAAGTGCGTGGCATCCTCAAGGCCGCAGGCGCCACGGCGCTGTTCGTCACGCACGACCAGCTCGAAGCCTTCGCCATCGGCGACCGCATCGGCGTAATGGAGGGCGGCCACCTGCACCAGTGGGACGACGCTTACGCGCTCTACCACCGTCCGGCCACGCGCTTCGTGGCCGACTTCATCGGCCACGGCGTGTTCGCGCCCGCCACGCTGGTGCAGCGCGAAGGCAACGTGGTAGCGCAGACGCCGCTGGGCGATCTGGCCGATCTGGACGAGTGCCCGCTGCCTTCGAGCTACCCGGGCGGCGAGTGCGACGTGCTGCTGCGCGCCGACGACATCGTGCACGACGACGCCGCGCCCGTTCAGGCCGAGATCCTGCGCAAGGCCTTCCGCGGCTCCGAGTTCCTCTACACGCTGCGCCTGGCCAGCGGCCTCACGGTGATGGCCCACGTGCCCAGCCACCACGACCATGCCGTGGGCGAGTGGATCGGCATCCGGCCGCAGGTCGACCACGTGGTGACCTTCCCGCGCGGCTGAGGCGCTTTCACGCCCCAGCGCGCGGCGGGTATGCGCAAGGCGCTCCCCTATCCATAGCAAAAGGCCGGCATGCGCCGGCCTGGAAAATGGGAGGTGTGGACTTGCGGCCTCAGGACTTGCCCTTGCGCGGCAGGTTTTCGAGCGCCCCCAGATCGATCTTCTCCAGGAAGCCGCGCACATCCTTGATCGCGGTCTGGTCGGCCTCGACGCTCACCACGAGGCCGTTCTTGAGGATGGCCTTGGCCTCGGCGTGGCTGCCGTCCTTCTGGTACTCCTCCTGCAAGGTGCGGCCGCCCGACTGCCACACCTTCTCGACACGGCCATCGGACTCCTTCTCGCCCTGCACCAGGCCCGCCATCTGCGCCAGGCCGGCGAGGCCGCCCAGGTCCGTGATCTCCACGCGCACCTGCTTGTCGCCGCTGCCGTACTCGGCGCGCGCATGGCCCGTCGGCAGGCCCATGGCGGCACCATCCTGCACTTCCACGCTCGTGCGCGGCAGGCCCGCGAGCTGCTCGGGCAGCGCGGCCTTGAGCGACTGCACGGCCACCGCGCCTTGGGCTCCGCCCAGCGCGCCAGCAGCAGCCGCCACCGCGTTGCCCGTGGCGGCGGCCACGGCGTTCGGGTCCTGGCTCTTCTGCGCCTGCTCGAGCTGGCGCGTGGCCTCCTGCATCTTCTGGCTCGCGGCCTCCAGGCCGGCCGTGTCGATGGAGACCTTGCCATTGGGCGTGGACACCGATACACCGCCCGCCTGGCCCATCATGGCCCCATGGGGCATGAACAGCGAGCCCACGGCGCCGATGACGACCCCCATCACGATGCCGGCGACGAGGACCACCACCGTGTAGACCACCGATTTTTCAGCCGGGTTTTTCATGAGCACGGGCAGGCCTGTGTAGATCAGGTAGATGGAATACAGCGCCGCCAGCAGGCCCAGGATGGACAGCGAAGGCAGCAGGCTGAACACGCCGCCCAGCAGGGCCGCCGTGCTCGCGTAGACCACGAGCTTGAGCGCCTGGATCTGGCTCTTCACGCCGCCGAAGGTGGGCGCGAGCGCATCGACGATGAGCGCCAGCACGAACACGCCCGCGAGGCTCAGCACGTACGACACGACCATGTTGGCCAGCCCCGCCAGCAGCGGCACCCGCACCGTGATGCCGAAGCCGCCGAAGCCGATCAGCGACATGCCGATGAAGCCGCACACCGCGGGGATGGCCGCGAGGATCATCAGGTAGCCCGTGAAAAGGCTGGCGGTGGTGGCAGATTCGGCCTCGATCTGGCCCCAGGTTTCCTTGGGCTGGAGCAGGATGCGCTTGGCGCGTTCGATCAGATGCATGGTGTCCCTCTCTCTCGGTAGCGGCGCGCCGGAAAGCCCCGGAAGCGCCAAAACCCCGGACATTACTGCAAACCTGGAATTTTTTCGACCGTGCAATGGTGACCGGCGGGCCGATCCGTTGAATAAGTCCGCTTTTGCATGCCCGCTTTTT
>JASLFM010000070.1 GCA_030150585.1 Acidovorax sp. | reverse complement strand
GGCGCGATGTGGGCGAAATCTTCCCCGTGATCGCGCTGCTGGAGGGCCGCGCCGCCTACGAGGCCACGGCGCGCGCCGGCGCCGCCGACATCGAGGCGCTGGAGGTACTGCACCAGCGCCTGCAAAGCCACGCGCAGGCGGGCCGCATCGACGCCTACTACGAAGCCAACTACGCCATCCACGAGGCCTTCATCACGCTGGCCGACAACCGCTGGCTGGCCCAGACCATCGGTGACCTGCGAAAAATCCTGCGCCTGGCGCGCCACAAGACGCTGCACGTGCCCGGCCGCATGCAGCAGAGCCTGGCCGAGCACCTGGCGGTGTTCGACGCCCTCAAGCGCCGCGACTGCGAGGGCGCCGAAGCGGCCATGCGCAACCACCTCCTGGCCCAGCGCGATGCGCTGGCCGACATGGCCTTGAACCACCAATCCAGGATCATTCCATGAACGCCACCACCTGGATCTCGCGCAGCGTCTCGCGCCTGCGCTCATCCGCCCAATCCACCGCCAAACCCTCTGCCAAGGACGGGCAGGGCGGTGCCGCCAAGCCCGAGGCTCCGCGCACCACGCACGAGCGCCTGGCCGCCACGCTGCGCCGCGGCGCCGAGGCGCTGTCACCGCGTGTGCTGCGCCGCCTGCTGGCCGACTTGCAGGCCGTGGCCTCGCCCCAGGTCAGCGAACTCGAAGGCGGGCGCCACGCCCAGGCCGTGATCGACTGGTATGCCAAGGCCGGCCCCGAGGAGCGGCGCGACCTGTGGCTGCTGATGTGCGAACAGTTCACGCCCGACGCCTCGCGCATCCGTACCGCGCGCCAGCGCTACGAGGCCGCAGCGGGCACGGCCGACGAGGGCCAGGCCGAGATCGGTCTGCGCCGAGCGCTTGTCTCGCCGCGCACGCGGCTGCTGCAGCGCTTCGCGGTGCCGGCGGCGGGCATGCGCTTTCTCGTGGACTTGCGCGCCGAGCTGCTGCGCGAGCTCAAGGGCGACAAGCGCCTGCTCGCGCTCGACGCGGAGCTGGAACACCTGTTCTCCACCTGGTTCGACGTGGCCTTCCTGGAGCTGCGCCGCCTGTCGTGGGATTCGCCGGCCTCGCTGATCGAGAAGCTCATCAAGTACGAGGCTGTGCACGACATCCGCAGCTGGGCCGACCTGAAGAACCGCCTGGACAGCGACCGCCGCTGTTACGGCTTCTTCCACCCGAGCCTACCCAACGAGCCTTTGATCTTCGTGGAGGTGGCGCTCGTGGACCGCATCTCCGAGAGCATCACGCCGCTGCTCGACGAATCGGCAGCGCCGGCCGACCTCGCCAAGGCCACCACGGCAATTTTCTACTCGATCAGCAACACGCAGACAGGCCTGCGCGGCGTGAGTTTCGGCAACTCGCTCATCAAGCACGTGGTGGAGACGCTCAAGGAGGAGTTCCCGCGCCTGCGCACCTTCGCCACGCTCTCGCCCATACCGGGCCTGCGACCCTGGCTCGCGAAGAATGCGGCCACGGTGCTCGAGCGCCTGGGCGACAAGCAGCGCGCCGAGCTGGGCCGTGCCTTGTCGGTCGAGCCGCAGAACGCGAAGGACATGGCGGCGCACCTCGTCGGCGCAGCCGACAAAGCACTCGAACTCGACGCCAAATCGCCCGTGCGCCAGGCCCTGTTGCAGTGCGCGGCCTGGTACCTGGGGCGCGAGTTGCAGGACGGCAAGCCCGTGGATCCGGTGGCACGCTTCCACCTGGGCAACGGCGCGCGCGTGGAGCGGCTCAACTGGGCGGGCGATCCGTCGCACAAGGGCATGAAGCAGTCCTTCGGGCTGATGGTGAATTACCTCTACGATCTCAAGCGCATCGACAAGCACCGCGCCCAGCTTGCCCAGGGCCAGGTGCCGGTGTCGGGTGAAATCGACGGCCTGTGCCCCGATTGACTCCCGATGGTTCTTTCCCCCCATTCAACAACGACAGGAGACGAGGAATGAAAGACACGCTGATCCACCGGCGCGGCCTGCTGCGCGGCGCCGGCGCCGCAGGGCTGGCCCTGGCGGCCCCCTGGAGTCGGGCGCAGAGCACCTGGCCCTCCAAGCCCGTGAACCTGGTGGTTCCCTTCCCCGCGGGCGGCGGCACCGACACGTTCGCGCGCCCTTTTTCAGCGCAGTTCGCCAAGACCACGGGCAAGACGCTGGTGATCGACAACCGCGGTGGCGCGGGCGGCAATGTGGGCGCGAGCTTTGCTGCCAAGCAGCACCCCGACGGGTACACGCTGTTCATGGGCGGGGCCCACCACGTGATCGCCCCGTCCGTCTACCCCAAGCTCGATTACGACCTGGAGAAGGACTTTATTCCCCTGGCCCTGCTTGCCAGCGTGCCCCAGGTGCTGGTGGTCAACCCCAAGAACATGCCGGTGAAGGATTACCGCGAGTTCCTGAACGTGGTGCGCTCCAGCCCCGCCAAGTACAACTACGCCTCCGCAGGCTCGGGCAGTTCGCACCATCTCGCAGGCGAGCTGTTCAAGATCCAGTCCAAGACCTTCATCACCCACATCCCCTACCGCGGTGCGGGCCCCGCGCTGGCCGATCTGGTGGGCGGCCAAGTGGACATGATGTTCGACGGCCTGGGCTCGTCCGCAGGCTACATCCGCAACGGCCGCATCAAGGCGCTGATGGTGGCGGGTACCAAGCGCAACCCCGCCTTCCCCGACGTGCCCTGCGCCGCCGAGTTGGGCCTGCCTGACTACACCGTCACCACCTGGTACGGCCTGTGGGCGCCCAAGGGCACGCCGGCCGACGTGCAGGCCCGCGTGGTGGAAGAAGTGCGCAAGATCGGCGCGGCGGACGAAATCAAGAACATCTGGGCCAACAACGGTGCCGAATACGGAGCGCTGAGCCCGCAGGACTTCGGCAAGTTCGTTGGCAGCGAGATCAAGCGCTGGGCACAGGTGGTGAAGGCCTCTGGGGTCAAATTGGAGTGATGACGCATGTCGGGTGAAGTGACGGCCGCCGCGGGCGAGCATGGGGTGGTGCGCGTGGTGCTGCGCCACGAGGGACGGCTCAATGCCATGTCGCGCGCCATGTGGCGCCAGCTGCGCTCTGTTTTTGAGAGCATTCAGCGCAGCTCCGATGCGCGCTGTGTGCTCATCGAGGGCGAGGGTGGCGCGTTCTGCGCGGGCGGCGATATCTCCGAGTACCCTGCCTTTCGCTTCGATGCAGCGAGCCTGCGCGACTTCCATGAGAGCGATGTTTGGGGCGGCCTCGCCGCCATGCTGGCCTGCGACGTGCCCATCGTGGCGCGCATCGCGGGCGCCTGCATGGGCGCGGGCGTGGAGATCGCGAGCTGCTGTGACATCCGCGTGGCCGCCGCCAATGCGCGCTTCGGCGCACCCATCGCCAAGCTCGGCTTTCCGATGGCGCCGCGCGAGGCCCGGCTTGTCGCGGGTGCCGTGGGCGAGGTGACGGCGCGCCAGATGCTGCTGGAGGCCGCCACCTTCAGCGCACACGACATGCTGGCGCGCGGTTTTCTGAGCCGCGTGGCCGAGCCTGATTTGCTGGAGGCCGACGCCCTCGGTGCGGCGCTGCGCATCGCGGCGCTGGCGCCCGGCGCGGCGCGCCTGAACAAGCAGACACTGCGGGCGCTGAAGCCCTCCGAAGGCGCGGCCCAGGGCCCCGCCGACCCCTATGCCTATGCCGACAGCGCGGAACACCGCGAGGGCATTGCCGCTTTCCTTGCCAAACGATCCCCGAATTTCTGAGGCCTCCATGAACTCCCACAACCTCTTCGCCGCGCTGCGCGCCGCTTTTCCCGCCGACCTGGACCAGATCGCCGTCGAGACCACCTCGGCCAGCGGCGAGCAGCTGCTCTACACCTGGCGCGACCTGGACCGCGCGAGCGGCCGCATGGCCAACCTGCTCGCCTCGCTGAAAATTCCCGCAGGCAGCCGCATCGCCGTGCAGGTCGAGAAGTCGGTCGAGGCCATGATCCTGTACCTCGCCACGCTGCGCGCGGGCTACGTGTTCCTGCCGCTCAACACGGCCTACCAGAGCGCGGAGATCGAGTACTTCATCGGCAACGCCGAGCCCGCCGTGGTCGTGTGCACGCCGGCCAACTTCGGCTGGGTGAGCAAGATTGCCTTTACCGCGGGCACGCAGCACGTCTTTACGCTGGGCGACGACCGCACGGGCAGCCTGCTGGAGCGCGCGGCGCACCATGCCGATGCGCACCAAGTGGCCGCCAAGAACGCCGACGACCTCGCCGCCATCCTCTACACCAGCGGCACCACGGGCCGCAGCAAAGGGGCCATGCTCACGCATGGCAATCTGCTCTCCAACGCCGAGGTGCTCAAGGACTACTGGGGCTGGAAGCCCGGCGACGTGCTCATCCACGCTTTGCCCATCTTCCACGTGCACGGCCTGTTCGTGGCCATCCACGGCGCGCTCATCAACGGCAGCAAGATGATCTGGATGGCGAAGTTCGACCCCAAGGCCGTCATCGCCGCCATGCCGCGCGCCACCGTGTTCATGGGCGTGCCCACGCTCTATGTGCGCATGCTGGCCGAGCCCGCGCTCACCCAGGCGGCGGCGAGCCACATGCGCCTGTTCATCGCGGGGTCGGCACCGCTGCTCATCGAAACTTTCAAGGAATGGCAGGACCGCACGGGCCACACCATCCTGGAGCGCTACGGCATGAGCGAGACCATCATGCTCACCAGCAATCCCTACGCGGCCGATGCGCGCTACCAGAACCAGAGCGAGCGACGTGGCTCCACCGTGGGTTTTCCGCTGCCCGGCGTGGGCCTGCGCGTGGTGGACGACGCGGGCAAGGAGGTGCCCGTGGGCGAGATCGGCAACATCCAGGTCAGGGGCCCCAACGTGTTCAAGGGCTACTGGCGCATGCCCGAGAAAACCAAGGAAGAGTTCAGCACCGACGGCTGGTTCAAGACCGGCGACGTGGGCAAGGTGGACGAGCGAGGGTACGTAAGCATCGTAGGCCGCAGCAAGGACCTGATCATCAGCGGCGGCTACAACGTCTACCCGGCCGAGATCGAGGGCTACATCAACGAGATGCCCGGCGTGGCCGAGAGCGCCCTGGTGGGCGTGCCGCACCCCGATTTTGGCGAGGTGGGCGTGGCCGTGGTCATCCCCAAACCCGGCGCGACGCTCGACGGCGATGCGATCGTCGCGCAACTCAAGGGCCAGCTCGCCAACTTCAAGATCCCCAAGCGCTGCTTCGTCACCACCGAGCTGCCGCGCAACACCATGGGCAAGGTGCAGAAGAACCTTCTGCGCGAGCAATACAAGGGGCTGTTCGCGTGACCTGCTTGCTGATCGCCAACGGCAACGTTCTGGACGTTCATGCCCTCACGCTGCGTGCTGGTCACTCTGTGCTGGTGCAGGACGGGCGCATCGCGGCCGTGGGGCCGCAGTTGCAGGCGCCCGAGGGGGCGCAGGTGATCGATGCCGCGGGCCTCACGGTGATGCCGGGGCTGATCGACTGCCACGTGCACGTGGTGGCTTCTTCGTTCAACCTGGGCGGCGTCGCCAAGCTGCCCACCGTGTTCACCATGCTGCGCGCGCTGCCCATCATGCGGGGCATGCTGGAGCGCGGCTTCACCACGGTGCGCGACGCGGGCGGCGCCGACTGGTCGCTGGCCGAGGCCGTTCGCACGGGCCTGGTGCAG
>JASLFM010000058.1 GCA_030150585.1 Acidovorax sp. | reverse complement strand
GATGCGGCCCGCGCGCGCGCGCTCCTTGAAGGGCGCTCTCCCGACGCTCAGCCCGCCGCCAAGGCGGCTGAGGACCAGCGCTTCATCGTGCAGGTGGGCGCTTTCGCCGAGGCTGACAAGGCCCGCGAGGTGCGCGGCAAGCTCGAGCGTGCGGGGCTCAAGACCTATGCACAGGTGGTGGACACGAAGGACGGCAAGCGCACGCGGGTGCGCGTGGGGCCGTTCTCGAGCCGTGCCGAGGCCGACAAGGCCGCCGCGCGGATCAAGGGGCTGGAGCTGCCGGCCTCGGTACTGACGTTGTAACTGCGGCGCATGGCGGCGCTGGACTGGATTTTCGTGGCAGTGCTGCTGGCTTCGATGCTGATCGGGGCGTGGCGCGGCCTGGTGTTCGAGGTGCTCTCCGTGCTGGGCTGGGTTGCGGCCTTCTTCGCGGCGCAGTGGTTCGCCGCCGATATGGCTGCCTGGTTGCCGATGGGAAGTGCCGACGGGGCCATCCGCCATGCGGCGGGGTTCGTCGTGGTGTTCGTGCTCGCCGTGTTCGCCTGCGGGTTCGTGGCCTGGGTGGCCAAGAAGCTCATCGAGGCTGTGGGCCTGCGGCCCGCGGACCGCACGCTGGGGGCAGTCTTCGGCGTGGTGCGGGGCTTGGTGTTGATGCTGGTGGTGGCTGTGGTGGCGGGGTGGACTCCGCTGCACGAGTCCGCCTGGTGGCAGGAGTCGCGCGTGGCGCCGCTGCTGTCGGACCTGCTCAAGGGGCTGCGCCCGGCGCTGCCCGAGGAGTTCGGAAGGCACCTGCCTTCCTCAATTTGATGGAACGCGAATATGTGTGGAATCGTCGGCGTCGCAAGCAGCACGCCCGTGAATCAGCTGATCTATGACGCACTGTTGCTCTTGCAGCACCGGGGCCAGGACGCCGCAGGCATCGTCACGCAGCAAGGGCGCAAGTTCTTCATGCACAAGGCCAAGGGCATGGTGCGCGACGTCTTCCGCACGCGCAACATGCGTGCGCTGCCGGGCTCGGTGGGCCTGGGCCAGGTGCGCTACCCCACGGCGGGCAATGCCTACAGCGAGGAGGAGGCCCAGCCGTTCTACGTGAATGCGCCGTTCGGTATTGTGCTCGTGCACAACGGCAACCTTACGAACGCCCAGGCGCTGCGTTCAGAGCTGTTCTCCACCGACCACCGCCATACCAACACCGAGAGCGATTCCGAGGTGCTACTCAACGTGTTCGCGCACGAGCTGGAGCGGGCCACGCGCGGCGTACCGCTGCAGGTCGAGGACGTCTTCGCGGCCGTGCGCGCGGTGCACAAGCGCATCAAGGGCTCGTATGCGGTGATTGCGCTGATCGCGGGCCACGGCCTGCTGGCCTTCCGCGATCCGCATGGCATCCGCCCGCTGTGCATGGGCCGCGGCGCGGACGGCACGGTGATGGTGGGCAGCGAGTCCGTTGCGCTCGAGGGCACCGGTCACCAGTTCGAGCGCAACATCGCGCCGGGCGAGGCGGTGTTCGTTACGCCGGACGGCACCGTGCATGCGCAGCAGTGCGCCGAGGCGCCCAAGCTGCACCCTTGCATCTTCGAATTCGTGTATCTCGCCCGGCCCGATTCGGTGCTCGACGGCATATCGGTCTACCAGGCACGCCTGAATCTCGGCGAGACGCTGGCCAAGCGTGTGGTCTCCACCGTGCCGCCCAACGAAATCGATGTGGTGATCCCTATTCCGGAGTCGAGCCGCCCGAGCGCCACACAGCTCGCGCACCTGTTGGGCATTCCGTACCGCGAGGCTTTCGTGAAGAACCGGTACGTGGGCCGCACCTTCATCATGCCGGGCCAGGGCGTGCGCAAGAAGTCGGTGCGCCAGAAGCTCAACGCCATCGCGAGCGAATTCAAGGGCCGCAACGTGCTTCTCGTGGATGACTCCATCGTGCGTGGAACGACCAGCCGCGAGATTGTGCAGATGGCCCGCGACGCGGGCGCGCGCAAGGTGTATCTCGCCAGCGCCGCGCCGCCGGTACGCTTTCCCAACGTCTACGGCATCGATATGCCGACGAGCAGCGAACTCGTGGCGCACGGCCGCACGGTGGAGGAGGTCCGCCAGATCATCGGCTGCGATGCGCTGATCTACCAGGACGTGGAAGCGATGAAGAGGGCCGTGGGCTCGCTGAACGCGCAGCTCGATGGTTTCGATGCCTCCTGCTTCGATGGCATCTACGTAACGGGCGACATCACGGCGGAAGAGATCGCACGCCTCAACGAAGGGCGCGTGGGCGTGGAAGAGGGCGAGGTCGACACATCGCGCCTGACCCTGCCCAACGCTCAGGAGGCATGACCTTATGGCCAAGACGCTTCCCCCCGGCTTGCGCCCCGAGACGCTGGCCATCCGTACAGCCATAGAGCCCAGCCAGTACGGTGAGAATTCCGAGGCCCTGTACCTCACCACCAGCTTTGTACAGCCCGACGCCGCCACATCGGCCGAGCGCTTCGCCAGCGGCCAGGGCTACACGTACACGCGAACGTCCAACCCCACGGTCACCAGCTTCGAGCAGCGCCTGGCTGCGCTGGAGGGGGCCGAGGCCGCCATCGGCGCATCCAGTGGCATGGGCGCCATCCTCATGATGATCATGGGCCTGCTCAAGGCGGGCGACCATGTGGTGCTGTCGCGCTCCATGTTCGGCTCCACGCTGAATCTCTTCGCCAAGGAGTTCGGCAAGTTCGGCGTAGAAACCACGTTTTGCTCGCAGACCGACATCGATGAGTGGCGCGCCGCTGTGCGCCCCAACACCCGCCTGCTGTTCGCCGAAACACCCACCAACCCGCTCACCGAGGTGTGTGACATCGCGGCCCTGGCCGAGATCGCCCACAAGGCCGGTGCGCTGCTGGCAGTGGACAACGTCTACGCCACGCCCATCCTGCAGCGCCCCCTCAGCTTGGGGGCCGACATCGTCATGCACTCGGGTACCAAGTTCCTGGACGGACAGGGCCGCGTGATGGCCGGCGCGCTATGCGCCAGTCAACAGCTCGTCTCCGAGAAGTTCGCGCCCGTGGTGCGTACGGCGGGCATGGTGCTCTCGCCCTTCAACGCCTGGGTGGTGCTCAAGGGCATGGAAACACTCCACGTACGCATGCAGGCGCACTGTGCGAACACCCTGACCATTGCGCGCTGGCTGGAAGCCCAGCCCCAGGTAGCGCGGGTGTACTACCCCGGCCTGCCCTCGCATCCGCAGCATGCGCTGGCCATGCGCCAGCAGGGTGGGCTGGGTGGCGGCGTGGTGGCTTTCGAGCTGACGGGCGACACGCCAGAGGCTGCACGTGCCAAGGCATTCCACGTGCTCGATAGCTGCGAGCTGCTATCGCTCGCCACCAACCTGGGTGACACCAAGACCATCATCAGCCACCCGGCGACCACCTCGCACGGGCGTTTGACCGAAGCGCAGCGCCAGGCTTGCGGCATCAGCCAGGGTGTCATCCGGCTGGCCGTGGGGCTGGAGCACCCCGAGGACATTCAGGACGACCTCTTGCGAGGTCTTCGCGGCCTGACCTCAGCCTGAAGCAATCCATGACCAAAGTACGTACCCGATTCGCCCCATCGCCCACGGGCTTCATCCACCTGGGAAACATCCGTTCGGCCCTGTACCCCTGGGCCTTCGCACGCGCCAACGGCGGCGACTTCATCCTGCGCATCGAAGATACCGACCTTGAGCGCTCCACCCAGGCCTCGGTGGACGTCATCCTCGAAGGAATGGCCTGGCTGCGGCTCGACCATGACGAGGGTCCGTATTACCAGATGCAGCGCATGGACCGCTACAAGGAGGTGCTGGCCCAGCTGCAAGCGCAAGGCCATGTCTATCCCTGCTACATGAGCATGGAAGAGCTTGACGCGTTGCGCGAGAAGCAGATGGCCAACAAGGAAAAGCCGCGCTACGACGGCACTTGGCGCCCCGAGCCCGGCAAGGTGCTGCCACCCGTGCCTGAGGGCGTGAAGCCTGTGCTGCGCTTCAAGACCCCCCAGGATGGCATCGTCGGCTGGGACGACAAGTGCAAGGGCCGGATCGAATTCCAGAACAGCGAGCTCGACGACCTGGTGATCGCGCGCCCGGATGGCACACCCACCTACAACTTCTGCGTGTGTGTGGACGACATGGACATGCGCATCACCCATGTGATCCGCGGCGACGACCACGTGAATAACACCCCGCGCCAGATCCACATCTTCGAAGCCCTGGGCGCCCAGGTGCCGGTGTTCGCTCATTTGCCCACCGTGCTCAACGAGCAGGGCGAAAAGATGAGCAAGCGCAATGGCGCCAAACCTGTCACCCAATACCGCGATGAAGGCTACCTGCCCGACGCCATGGTCAACTACCTGGCGCGACTGGGCTGGAGCCACGGCGACGACGAGATCTTCAGCCGCGAGCAGTTCCTGCAGTGGTTCGACCTCGATCACCTGGGTCGCAGCGCAGGCCAGTTCGACGAGGCCAAGCTTCGCTGGGTGAATGCACAGCACCTCAAGGCCATGGCCGACGACGCGCTTGCCGAACTGGTGGCTCCTCGCCTGGTAGCGCGTGGCATCGCTGAAGCTGACTTGGCCGACGGCCGCTTGCCGCGCATCTGCGGCCTGTTCAAGGATCGCTGCGAAACCACGGTGGCATTGGCCGACTGGGCCTATGTGTTTTACGGCGATGTGCAGCCCTCGCAGGAGGAGCGTGCCAAGCACGTGACTGAGGCCATAGTGCCCGCCATTGACGCGCTGGCCGATGCGCTGGCCGTCTGCACCTGGGACAAGGCGTCGATCGCCGCCGCGTTCAAGGAAGTGCTGGCTGCCTACGGCCTCAAGATGCCGCAGTTGGCCATGCCTGCACGCGTGCTCGCCACGGGCACGGCACACACGCCGTCGGTTGATGCGGTTCTGGAATTGGTTGGACGCGAAAAAATTTCCGAAAGATTGCGGAGGCGCTAAAAACCTGTCTATAATTCAAGGCTCAGGTGATGACGACGTAACGAATAGTCAACGTTGAAATCAAGTGGGGGTATAGCTCAGCTGGGAGAGCGCTTGCATGGCATGCAAGAGGTCAGCAGTTCGATCCTGCTTACCTCCACCAATCTGAATATTGAGAACGGAAGTTCCCAGGTTTTGACCCTATCGTCTAGAGGCCTAGGACATCACCCTTTCACGGTGAGTACCGGGGTTCGAATCCCCGTAGGGTCGCCAAGTTTTGCAGTACTTGGCTCGCAAGAGCACAAAACTGCACCGACGCGGAGTGGTAGTTCAGTCGGTTAGAATACCGGCCTGTCACGCCGGGGGTCGCGGGTTCGAGTCCCGTCCACTCCGCCATGCATCAAAGCCGCTGCAAACCTGGTTTGCAGCGGCTTTTCTGTTTCAAGCGCCACTCTTTTCCTCTTACCGTTTATTCTTGGCCATTCACCGATGACCGTGCCGTGTTGGCATGCGCCGAAAGAATGTCCATTCCTCTGATCCGGCTGCCCTCGCTTGACTTGGTGCGTGGCTTCGTTGCCGTAGGGCGCCGCATGAGCATTACGTTGGCTGCGCAGGACCTGTGCGTGACGCAGTCGGCCGTCAGCCGGCAGGTGCGCGCTCTCGAAGAAGCCCTGGGGGTGCGTCTGCTCGTGCGCGGGCACCGCTCGATTGCGTTCACACCCGAGGGGGCGCGCCTGTTCCGCTGCGCCGACGATGCGTTGGGCCGGTTGCAGGATGTGGTGGCGCATGTGACGGGGGCGAACGAGCGCATGCCCGTGACCATTACGGCCAGCATTGGGCTGACCGCCCTGTGGTTGCTGCCACGGCTGGGACGCTTCCAGCAGCAGTGGCCCGATATCGACGTGCGCGTCGCGGCCGACAACCGGCTGCTCGATCTGCGCACCGAGGGCATCGATCTTGCCATCCGCTACTGCGCTGGGCAAGACGCGCCGCCAGGGGCTGAGCGGCTGTTCGGTGAGTCGATTGTTCCGGTCGCGCACCCTGCGCTCAAGGTCCGCCGTTTCGATACGCCCGAGGCCGTATCCCGGCATGTGCTGCTGGAACTGGACATGCCCGACCGGCCCTGGCTGCACTGGAGCGGCTGGCTGTCGGCGCGGGGGTTGCAGCGGGCGCGCCCCAGGGGAACGCTGCACTTCAACCAGTACGACCAGGTCATCCAGGCCGCTATCGCGGGGCAGGGCATTGCGATTGGTCGATGCGAGCTGATCCAACCCATGTTGGCCGATGGTCGCCTGGTAGCGCTCGATACACCCGACCACGGGGCCAGCCGCCACGGTTACTGGCTGATGGGGGCGCAGGATGCCGCACGCGAGGCCACGCGCAAGGTGGCGGCCTGGATCCGGGCCGAGGCTGGTGGGGGCACCCAGGCGCTGGGCTCACCCACGCGCAAGGCTGGCCGCCAATACAGGGGCGGCTCATCGCATTGAGCGCCGCGCTCCCATTCCCGTGCGGCATGCCTGCGGTGAACAGGGGCTTGCTCAGGCCAGCGCGCGCAGCGCGTCCAGTGTTTCGCGCAGCCCACGGTGCAGCCGCTTGTCGCGCCGCACCACCAGAGCCAGTGTGCGGCGCAACGGCGGCGTGAGCGGCCGTACCTCGATGGCATGCCGCGACCTGCCACGTGCAGGGGGAGCATTGCGCATCGCCATGCCGGGCAGTACGGCGCAGCCCAGGCCCTCGGCTACGAGGGCCTTGATCGCCTCGACGCTGCCCAACGACATGGCAGGTTGCAGTGCCACACCCGCACGCGCGAACCAGGCATCGGCGAGGCGGCGTGTCTGGCCGCCGGGCTCGTAGAGCAGTACCGGATGGCGCGCCAGGGTGGCCGCGCTCACGCGCGCGGGCAGCCCGGTGCCGGGCGGCGCGATGGCTACAAAGGCATCGTCTAGCACGGGCGTCACGTCCAGGGCGCGCCCGGCAGCGGGCAGGGTGACCAGGCCGAGGTCGAGCGTGTTGTCCTCCACCGCCTGCACGATGTCTGCGGTGTTGCCTGTGCTCACCGTGATCTCCAGCCCCGGAAAGCGCTGGCGCAGCGTGCCGAGCACCGGCGGCAGCAGAAAGATGCAGGCTGTCGCTCCTGTGCCCAGGCGCACGCGGCCCACGGTGCCGCTGGCGTGGTGGTTCACGGCGTCGATGGCGTCGGAGACGGCGGCGTCGATGCGCGCCGCATGCGTGAGCAGCGCGCTGCCCGCCGCCGTGGGCCGCAGCGTGCGGCCTGTCCGTTCCACCAGTGCTGTGCCCAGCCGCCTTTCAAGCTGGCGCACCTGCAGGCTCACGGCCGGCTGCGTGAGGCCCAGGCGCTGTGCGGCGGCCGAGAAGCTGCCAAGTTCCAGCGCGGTGGCGAAGCCGTGGAGCTGGTCGAGGGAAAGGCGTTCCATGGCAAAGAATTTCTCATACTTTACATAAATTGCAAAAGCTTCCTTTATTTCAATGCGAAGACCACACTGGGGCCATGTCTTGTGAAGCGATTGCTCCCATCTCCCATGCCGCGGCTTCGCTGCTGGCCGTTCGCGATGCCGCGCCTGGCGACCTGCCGGCGATCCAGGCGCTGTATGCACACCATGTGCTGCAGGGGCTGGCCTCCTTCGAAGAGGTGCCGCCGCCCGTGGAGGAGCTGCGTGCGCGCCATGCGGCCGTGCGCGCGGCGGGGCTGCCTTACCTTGTGGCAGAGGCGGGCGGAGGCGTCGTGGGCTATGCCTACGCGTCGCCGTACCGTACCCGCTCCGCCTACCGCCATACCGTCGAGGATTCGGTCTATGTCGCGCCCGGCATGGCGGGCCGGGGCATCGGCGCGGCGCTGCTGGGTGCATTGATCGCGCGCTGCGAAGCCGGGCCATGGCGCCAGATGCTGGCCGTGGTGGGGCAGGGCGACGGCAACGCGGGCTCCATCGCCCTGCATGAGCGCATGGGGTTTGAGCGCATTGGCGTGCTGCGCGCGGTGGGGTTCAAGCAGGGGCGATGGCTCGATACCGTGCTGATGCAGCGTGCGCTCGGCGCCGGAGACGGCACCTTGCCTGCCCGCATGCTGCCGGGCGGCGCATGACGGCGCGCGATCCATCCCCGCCTGTGCCGCGCCGCGTGGTGGCCTGCCTGGGCGTGTCGCAGTTCATCTGCTGGGGTATCTCCTACTACCTGATGGGAGCCGTGGGTGAGTCGATGGCGCAGGACCTGGGCTGGGAGCGCACGGTGCTGCACGGAGGATTCGCGCTCGCGCTACTGGTGATGGGGTCGGTATCGGGGGCTGCCGGCCGGCTCGTGGACCGGCGGGGCGGCCGGCATGCCATGGTCCTGGGGTCGGCCTTGCAGGTGGCAGGCTGCCTCGGGCTGGCGCTGGCTCCCAATGCGGCCGCCTACTACGCAGCCTGGGCAGTCCTGGGCGTGGCGATGCGGCTCACACTGTACGACGCGGCCTTCGCTGCGTTGGCCCACCTCGCGGGGCCCGCCGCACGGCAGCCGATGGCGCAGATCACGCTGCTGGGCGGGCTGGCTTCCACGGCATTCTGGCCGCTGGGCCATGGGCTGTCCGGTGTGCTGGGCTGGCGGGGCACGCTGCTC
>JASLFM010000051.1 GCA_030150585.1 Acidovorax sp. | reverse complement strand
GACCGCGTGCGCGACCTGTACGACCTGGCCCTCGTCAAGGCCTTCGCGGAGGTGCGCAAGCCCATTTTCGGCGTCTGCCGGGGCCTGCAGCTGATCAACGTGGCATTCGGCGGGGCGCTCTACCAGGATCTGCAGACCCAGCACCCCGGCGCGCTCGAGCACCGCAACGCCACGGCGTACGACCAGCATTTCCACGACATCCACATCGTGCCCGGCACGCGCCTGGCGCAGTTGTACCCGGAGAAGCCGCGCGTTCGCGTCAACAGCATCCACCACCAGGGCATTAAGCGGGTGGCGCCCGATTTCGTCGTCGAGGCGCTGAGCGAGCCCGATGGCGTGCCCGAAGCGATCCGCCTGCAGAGCGCGCCGGGGCGCGGCTACATCGCGGCCACGCAATGGCACCCCGAGTTCCACAGGAGCGGCTCGGACACGCTGGACGACACGGCCATCCTCCAGGACTTTCTCGCCGCCTGCTGGCAGGCGCGCAAGCGGCCGCAGCCCACCACGGGCCTGCGACGAATCCGCGAACGCGCGGTGCGCCTGCTGCGGCGCTAGGGCAGGCCCGTCTCTCCGGACTCAGTGGTGGTGGCCATGGCCGCCATGCACGTGGCGGTGGGCGATTTCCTCGTGCGTGGCGGCACGCACCTCGGTCACCTTGCAGGCGAAGCGCAGCGCCTGGCCCGCAAGCGGGTGGTTGCCGTCCAGGTGCACCTCGGGGCCCTTGATCTTGACCACGTTGAAAACCTGCGGCTGGCCGTCGTTGCCCACGCCGCGCAGCTGGCCGCCCACCTTCACGCCGGGCGGGAATTCGCTCTTGGGGATGGTGCGCACGAGGCCCTCGTCACGCGGGCCGAAAGCGTCCTCGACGGCCAGTTCCAGCGTGGCCGCATGGCCTACGGCCTGGCCTTCGAGCGCGGCCTCCACCTTGGGGAAGATGTTGTCGTAGCCCCCGTGCAGGTAGGCCACGTGGCCGGCATCGAGGGCCTTGCCCTTGGGGTCCGTGATTTTGTAGCTGATGGTCACGGCAGTGTCTTTGGTGATGTTCATTCGCGCATTCCTCGGGTTGGTCCCGCGCAGGCCGCTCGGCGCGGCCTGCGCGGGTGTGTGCAGCCCGCATTGTCCATGCGCGGCGCCTTCCCTGCCGCCGCAGGGTCAGCCCGGCAGCTCTTCGGTCTGTGCGCCGGGGTAGCGCGCGAAGCGCCGGTGCTCAGGCCCGTGCACCGGGTCCTGCGCGCCCCAGGGCCAGCCGCCGAACTGCGTGCGCCGGTAGTCCTGCAGCGCCTGCATGATCTGCTGCTGCGTGTTCATCACGAACGGGCCGTACTGCACCACGTTCTCGCCAATGGGTCGGCCCTGTAGCACCAGGCACTCCACCACGCCGTCGCCGGTGTTGTGCAGCTCCCAGTCCCGCGTGGCATCCACCTGCAGGGCTGCATGCTCGCGCTGCGCCACGGGGCCGATCTGCAGGCCGCTGCCGACGAAGTAGTACAGCATGCGCCGGGTGTCCGGGCCGGCCGCGCGCGGCAGGGTCCAGCGCGCGCCGGGCTCGAGGCGCAGCGTCCAGATGGCCACGTCGGCTTCGGGCTGCGAGGCCCAGGACTCGGGCGGCGGCGGCAGCGGCGCACCGGCCCCGGGCAATGCGCCCGCCACCACCGTGACCACGGTCTTGCGGCCTTCGGCGTCCGCATGCTCCAGGCGCGGGACGCGCTCGTTCCAAAACATGGTGAAGTGTGGCTCCACCATCTTCGAGCGGGCAGGCAGGTTGAGCCAGATCTGGAACAGCTCCAGCGGGTTGGGCGCGTCGTGGTTCAGCAACGGGAACATCTCCGAGTGCTGGATGCCCTTGCCGGCCGTGAGCCACTGCACGTCGCCGCCGCCGAAGCGCGCGGCCGCGCCCAGCGAATCGGAATGATCGATCAGCCCCTTGCGCACCAGCGTCACGGTCTCGAAGCCACGGTGCGGGTGGCCTGGAAATCCCGGCACGCCCTCGCCGTGGTACATCGAGAAGCCGTCCTTGCGGCTGAAGTCGCTGCCCATCTGGCGCCCCTCGAACTCCACGGCCTGCACGCCCAGGCGGCCGTCGCTGGCCGGGTAGGCGTCGTCGTGGTGGGCGCAGAACAGGAACGGATCCATCGTGGGCCACAGCGGGCCCAGGGGCTGGGTGCTCAGAATCGGTTGGTCGGACATGCAAGGCTCCTCGGAGGGTTCGGGCGCACGCGGGCGCCCATGTGCCGAATATGGGGGCATGCGGCGCGGCGGGAAAGGGGCACGGGCGCAACAGTGGTGCGCGCCGGCAGGACAATCGCGGCATCCGGTTACAACTGCCGCGTCCGGTTTTGGCGACAATGGAGGGCTTGGCGCCTCCTGCCAGCCTCCCGATGAAGCTTCTCCAGGCCCTGCCGCCCCTCGCGGCCGCCGCACGCAGTCTCCGCGGCCGCCTTCGCTCCCACCTGCAACGCCTGCGCCGCCCCACGCGGCGTGAATGCCTGTGGGCGTTGGCCGTGCCGCCCGCCGCCTTCGTGCTGTACCTGCTCGTGCTGGTGCCGCTCACGCCGGGCATCCGCGACCTGCGCAAGGCCAAGACGGAGCAGCCCGCGCAGATCCTCTCGGCCGACGGCAAGGAGCTCGCGCTGTTCAAGCGCTCGCACCGCGAATGGGTGGGCCTGCCCGCCATCGCCCCCGCGGTGAAGGACGCGCTCATCGCCACCGAGGACCACCGCTTCTACGACCATTTCGGCATCGACGTGTGGCGCCTGGGCGGTGCGATGCTGCGCACCTTCTCGGGCGACCGCCAGGGTGGCTCCACGCTCACGCAGCAGCTCGCGCGCAACCTGTACCCCGAGGAAATCGGCCGCGCGCCCACGCTGAACCGCAAGCTCAAGGAGGCGGTCACCGCGCTCAAGATCGAGGCGCTCTACACCAAGGACGAGATCCTCGAGACCTACCTCAACACGGTGCCGTTCCTCTACAACGCCTACGGCATCGAGATGGCGGCGCGCACCTACTTCGACAAAAGCGCCAAGCAGCTCACGGTGCTTGAAGCGGCCACGCTCGTGGGCATGCTCAAGGGCACGAGCTACTACAACCCCGTGCTCAATCCCGAGCGTGCCGTGCAGCGGCGCAACACCGTGCTCGCGCAAATGGCCCTGCGCGGCAAGCTGGCGCCCGAGCAGCTCGCGGGTCTGCAGAAGCGCCCGCTGCGCCTCGATTTCGAACGCCAGGAGGAGCCCCCCGGGCCCGCGCCGCATTTCGCGCAGCAACTGCGCAAATGGCTCATCGCCTGGGCCGACAGCAACGACTACAACCTCTATGCCGATGGCCTGGTGGTGCACACCACCATCGACTCGCGCCTACAGGACTGGGCCAACCAGGCCGTGGCGCGCCAGGGCCGCACGCTGCAGAACGTGGCCAACGCCAGCTGGGCCCAGCGTGCCAACTGGAGCGCTGACGCCCCCCTGGTGCAGGCCCTGGTGCGCGAAACGCCCGAGTACCGCGCCGCGCTGCAGTCGGGCCAGAAAGCTGCCCAGGCGCTGAAAGCGCTCACGGCCGATCGACCCTTCATGCAGCGCCTGCGCGAGGACAAGACCCGCGTGCAAGCCGGCCTGCTGGCGCTGGACCCGCGCACCGGCGAGGTCCGCGCCTGGGTGGGCAGCCGCGACTACGCTCAGGACCCGTTCGACCACGTGGCCCAGGCGCGCCGCCAGCCCGGCAGCACCTTCAAGCCCTTCGTGTACGGCGCAGCGCTGGCACAGGGCGCCAAGCCCAGCGACCAGGTGCTGGACCAGAGCGTGGAGATCCAGCTGGCGGGCGGCGAGGTCTGGCGTCCGAGCGATGGCGGCCCCGCGAGCGGCCAGCCCATGAGCCTGGCCGATGGCCTGGCCTATTCAAAGAACACCATCACGGCCCAGGTCATGCAGAGCGTGGGCCCGGCCCGCGTGGCGCAGCTCGCACGCGCCATGGGCGTGCGCCAAAGCCCGCTGCTGCCCGTGCCCGCGCTCGCCCTGGGCACCAGCCCCGTGACGCTGCGCGAAATGGTGGGCGCTTACGGCACGCTGGCCAGCAACGGCCTGTACCGCGAGCCGATGCTCGTCACCCGCATCACCGACCGCAATGGCCGCGAACTCGCGCGCTTCGCGCCGCCGCGCGGCGAGCGCGCGCTGCCCGCCGGCACCGACTATGCGCTGCTCGACATGCTGCGCGGCGTGGTGGACAAGGGCACAGGCAGTGCCATCCGCAGCCGCTGGGGCATCCGCGCCGACGTGGTGGGCAAAACCGGCACCACGCAGGACTACGCCGACGGCTGGTTCATTTTGGCCCACCCGCAGCTCGTGGTGGGCGCCTGGGCAGGCTTCAACGACAGCCGCATCACGCTGCGCAGCAGCCACTGGGGCCAGGGCGCCCACAGCGCGCTGCCCATGGTGGCCGACCTCACGGCCCGTGCGCTGCGCGCGCGCGTGATCGACCCGGCCGCGAAGTTTGAGCCGCCCGACGAGCGCCGCTTCTACACTCCGCTGGCCGAACGCGCGCGCGACTGGCGCTCGCGCCTGTTGGCCTGGGTGCAGGAGAAGCTGCACCCCACGCCGGCCGCCAAGCCCCCGGCCCCACCTGCTCCCGCAGCGCCGCCAGCACCTTCACCGCCCCCGCCGGAAGTGGCACCGGAGCCCGTGCCGGCCGCCAGCGCCCCTGCCGTGCCCGAAGAGGTTCCGGCCCAGCCGCCCGAGCCGCTTACGCCGCTGACCCCGTCCACCGTGCCGCAATGGGACCTGGCTCCGCCGCCTCAGGGCGGCGCCTGGATCACCGAGGGCGCCGAGCCCCGCACGCCCCAGCCACCGCCCGCAACGCCTTGATACAAGCGAGGTGGCCTCAAGGCGCCTTGGGCACGAAAGCCACCACCAGCCCCCGTGGCGTCACCGTGATGCTGCCGGGCTGCAGGCCCAGGCCATCGGCCGTGGCCAAATCCTTTTCGCGCAGCTGGTGCAGCACCACCTCACGCAGCGATTGCTCCGCAAGCTGCGCGCCATAGGCTTCGAGCAGTTCGGCCGCGCGCGGCTGCAGGCCTTCCAGGCGCAGCGCGTTCACGCGCAACTGGGTCGCGCGGACGGTGCGGTCCGAAGGTTCGTAGCGCAACCCGAAATCCACGTCGAACGACCCGGTGTAGGCGCGCCGCAGCGCGGGCCCCGAGGCCTGCACCGCCATATCAGCCCCCAGCCGGTTTTGCGCAGGCAAGAGGCGCAGGCGCGGCGCCTGCAGGTCGAGGTCGATGAGACCCGCCACCGGAAAGCGGCGCGGGAACCGGCCCGCCACGGCGCTTTCGAGCTGGGACGCGGAGATGGTGTAGCTCGGCGCGCCCCCCACGCCGCTGGCACAGGCGGTCAGCGCGAAGACGAGCGAGCCGGGGAAAGCGATGAGAAGGCGGCGGCGCATGGAAAGGCTTTGACACAAGGGCAGGACATTGTCGAACAGCCACGGGCGCCGCCCTCCGGCTTCTGTGTAACCCATCGTGAGCAGACCCTAGCGGCGCGCCACCCAGTATGTGGCCCCACCCGCGCCGTACCGCTCGTCATGCGGCACGCCGGCGGCCAGTTCGAAGCGGTCTCCCGGCACCAGGTGGCGCGTGGCGCCTGCCACGGTCAGCCACATCTCGCCCTGCACCACGAGGGCATGGGCCTCGAAGGGGTGGGTGTGCGTGGCCACGACCGTGCCAGGCGCCCATATGCGCTCAGCCACTTCGCTGAATCCCCTGGCAAGCGCCGTGGCGCGGAAATCGTCGAAGGCGGGGTGGGACATGGCGGCCATCCTTTCACGCATGCGGGAGTGGGCCATTCTCCCCCAGCGCCGGCGGGTGTGCCGGATTCGCCCAGTCCCCTCAGGCCCTGCGCGGTATTTGCAGCCCGCGCTCAACGGCCGGCCGCGCCACGAACGCGGCCAGCGCGCGCTGCACCCGCGGGAAGGCATCGAAGCCCACGAGCTCGCCCGCTCCGTAGTAGCCCACGAGGTTGCGCACCCAGGGGAAGACGGCAATGTCGG
>JASLFM010000274.1 GCA_030150585.1 Acidovorax sp. | reverse complement strand
CGACCTGGAACCGCTCATGGCCGCGGCCGGTCAGGCCCTGCCTGCCGGCGCGCAACCCACGGGCATCGAGTACGCCAACGGCGAGCTGCGCCTGCGCGGCCTGGAGCTGGCGGACGATGCGCAGGCCACGCTGCGCGAGCGCCTGGGCGCCACGGGCTATACCGCGCGGGCGGAGGGCGACGCCTTGCTCGTGCGCGCGGAGGGACAGCCATGAACGCCCAACTCCAAGCCCGCTGGAAGGCCCTGGCGCCGCGCGAGCAAAGCCTCGTGCTGGCCGCAGGCGCCGTCGTGGCCCTGGCCCTGCTGTGGTGGGTGCTGCTTGCCCCCGCGCTGCAAACCCTGCGCGGCGCGCCTGCGCGCCATGCCGCGCTCGATGCCCAGCTGCAGCGCATGCAGTCCCTGCAGGCCGAGGCGCAGCAGCTGCAGGCCGCGCCCGCCACCCGCCCTGCCGATGCGCGCCGCAGCCTGCAGACCTCGCTCACGCAGCAGCTCGGCACCACGGCCCAGATCCAGTTCGCGGGTGACCGCGCCACCGTCACCCTCAAGGGCGCGAGCGCCGAAGCGCTGGCCCCCTGGCTCGCGCAGGCACGCAGCAACGCGCACGCCGCGCCGCTCGAAGCGCGCCTCACGCGCAGCGCCGCCGCCGCGGCAGGCATGCCGCGCTGGGATGGCAGCCTCGTGCTGGCGCTGCCCCAGAACCCGTGATGGCACGCACCGCCCCGCGCTCCCGGCCCCAAGCCCCGCGCTCGCCCCGGGCCTGGGCCGTGGCCGGCCTGCTGCTGGGCGCGCTGCCCGCGCTCGCGGTGTTCGCGCCAGCCGAGTGGCTGGCGCGCGGCATCGCCCGCGCGAGCGGCAACCAGGTGCTGCTGGCCCAGGCACGCGGCACCGTGTGGACCGGCTCGGCCCAGCTCGTGCTGACAGGCGGCGCCGAAAGCCAGGACCGCGCCGCCCTGCCCGGCCGCCTGCACTGGCAGCTGCGCCCGCGCTGGATGGGCCTGGCCGCCACGCTGCAGGCCGATTGCTGCACCAGCGAGCCGCTGCGCATGGCGCTGTCGCTGCGCTGGGGCGGCGCACACCTTGCGCTGCACGATGGCCAGAGCCAGTGGCCGGCCGCCGTGCTCGCAGGCCTGGGCACGCCCTGGAACACGCTGCAGCCCCAGGGCCGCCTCGCGCTACAGACACAGGGGCTCGCCTTCGACTGGGCGGCCGGTCGCCTGCAGCTCGCGGGCCAGGCCCGGCTCGACGCACTGGCCATGTCCTCGCGCCTGTCCACGCTGCGTCCCATGGGCAGCTACCGCCTGCAGCTCGTGGGCGGCGCCGCGCCCACGCTGGCGCTGCAGACGCTCGAAGGCCACCTGCTGCTCAACGGCAACGGCCAATGGGTGGGCCAGCGCCTGCGCTTCACGGGCGAGGCCAGTGCCGCGCCCGAGCGCGAGGCGCAGCTGTCCAATCTCCTGAATATCATCGGGCGGCGCAGTGGTGCGCGCTCCCTCATTTCTCTGGGTTGACCCTCATGACCTCCAAGACCCTGCGGTTTGCTCTGCATTCGATAGCTGCTTGCGCTTTGCTGGCAGGCGCTAGCGCCCCTATTCATGCACAAACCACCGGCCTGCGCGCGGGGGAACCCGTGACGCTGAACTTCGCCGATGCCGAGATCGAGGCCGTGGCCCGCACCATGGCCACGATCACTGGCCGCAACGTGGTGGTGGACCCGCGCGTCAAGGGCAAGCTCACCCTGGTGGCGGAAAAGCCTGTGCCCCCCGCCGCTGCATTCCAGCAGTTCCTCGCCGCGCTGCGCCTGCAGGGCTTCACGGTGGTCGAGGCCGCGGGCCTGTACAAGGTGGTGCCCGAGGCCGATGCCAAGCTGCAAAGCGGCGGCGTGGGCGTATCGCAAGGCGGCGCCGAACCCAAGCAGCAGGGCGGGCAGGTCGTCACGCAGATCTTCAAGCTCAACTTCGAGAACGCGAACAACCTGGTGCCGGTGCTGCGCCCGCTCATCAGCCCCAACAACACCATCAACGTGAACCCGGGCAACAACTCGCTCGTGATCACCGACTACGCCGACAACCTGCAGCGCATGGCGCGCATCATCGCGGCCATGGACGTGGCCAACGCCACCGACGTGGAGATCATTCCGCTGCAGCATGCCGTGGCCGGCGACCTCGTGCCGCTGCTCTCGCGCCTCATCGAGGGCGGCCCGGCCCAGGGCGGCGTGCCGGCCGCCGCGCAGGGCCAGGCCGACACCTCGTTCAAGACCACGCTGCTGGCCGAGCCGCGCAGCAACGCCATCGTGGTGCGCGCAGCCAACCCCGCGCGCGTGGCCCAGGTGCGCTCGCTGGTTGCCAAGCTGGACCAGCCCGCCGCGCCCGGCAGCAGCGCCGCCTCGGGCAACATCCACGTGGTCTACCTCAAGAACGCCGATGCCACCAAGCTCGCCACCACGCTGCGCGCCGCCATGGCCAGCATGGGGGGCGTGGCCGCTTCGGGCGGCGGCGCTTCGGGCACGCCGGGCGTGGCAACCACGACCTCGCTGTCCAGCACCTCCACACCCTCGGGCCTGCAGAACTCCAGCGCGATGGGTTCGGGCCTGGGCAGTGGCCTGGGCAGCAGCTCCACGGGGCTGGGCGCGGGCAGCACGGGCAGCTTCGGCGGCAGCACTGGCAACCAGCCTTCCACGGGCGGCCTCATCCAGGCCGACCCCACGACCAACTCGCTCATCGTCACGGCGCCCGATCCGCTGTACCGCCAGCTGCGCACGGTGATCGACAAGCTCGACGGCCGCCGCGCCCAGGTGCTGGTGGAAAGCCTCATCGTCGAGGTCTCGACCAACAAGCTCGCCGAATTCGGCATCCAGTGGCAAACAGCCCTGGGGGGCAAGGGCGACGGCGTGGTCGGCGCCATCGGCACCAATTCTTCCGTATCGGGAGCCAACATCATCAACCTCGCAGCGGGCATCGTGCAGGGCGGCGCGGCCGCCGCAACGGCCGCGGGCAAGCTGGGCAATGGACTGAACGTGGCGCTCGCGCCACGCATCAACGGCCAGTACTACCTGGGTGCGCTGGCCACCTTCCTGCAGAACAGCGGCGACGCCAACGTGCTCTCCACACCGAATCTGATGACGCTGGACAACGAGGAGGCCAAGATCGTCATCGGCAGCAACGTGCCCTTCGTCACGGGCTCCTACGCCAACACCACGGGCAGCAGCACCGTGAACCCGTTCACCACCGTGGAGCGCAAGGACGTGGGCCTGATGCTCAAGGTGCGCCCGCAGATCAACGAGAACGGCACCGTCAAGCTCGCGATCTACCAGGAGGTCTCGAAGATCAACGAGGACACGCTCAAGGACCAGAACGGCCCCACGACGAGCAAGCGCTCGATTGAATCGAACGTGCTCGTGGACGACGGCAGCATCATCGTGATCGGCGGCCTGCTCGAAGACAGCTACTCCCAGGCCGAGGACAAGGTGCCCGTGATGGGCGACATCCCCCTGCTCGGCAACCTGTTCCGCAGCGAGAACCGCTCGCGAAAGAAGACCAACCTCATGGTGTTCCTGCGCCCCATCGTCGTGCGCGACGCAGCCGCGAGCGATGCGCTGATGGAAGACCGCTACGAAGCCATTCGCGCCGTGCAGCAGGCCACGCAGCCCGCGCAGAGCGCCGTGCTGCGCGGTGTGTCAGGCGCGCCCGTGCTGCCGCCGCTGCGCACCAGCGCACCCGCGGCGCCCACCGGCGCAGCTACGCCCTCCGAAGCCGCCCCCTCGCCCGCTGCCCCGAACTGACCGCCCGTGCCGATGCGCTACCCCCTGCCCTATGCCTTCGCGCGCGGCGCGCAACTGCTGCTCGAGGACGACGGCCAGCAACTCGTGCTCTGGCACGGCACGGCGCCCAGTGCCGAGTCGCTGCAGGCCCTGTCGGAGGTGCTGCGCAAGCATTCCGTGCAGCAGTTCCAGGTGCTGGACGCGCACGCGCTGGCGCAGCGCATCAGCGCCGCCTACGCCCAGGGCGAATCGAGCGCGGCCATGGTGGTGAGCGAAGTCGAGTCTGACGCCGACCTCTCGCGCATGATGCAGGAACTGCCCGCCGTCGAAGACCTGCTGGAAACGGCGGACGACGCGCCCATCATCCGCATGCTCAACGCTCTGCTCACCCAGGCCGCGCGCGATGGCGCGAGCGACATCCATATCGAGCCCTACGAGAGGCTGTCCAGCGTGCGCTTTCGCGTGGACGGCGCACTGCGCGAAGTAGTGCAGCCCAACCGCGCGCTGCACGCGGCGCTGATCAGCCGCCTCAAGATCATGGCCGACCTCGACATCGCCGAGAAGCGCCTGCCGCAGGACGGCCGCATCAGCCTGCGCCTGGGCACACGCGCCATCGACGTGCGCGTCTCCACCCTGCCCAGCGCCCATGGCGAACGCGCCGTGCTGCGCCTGCTCGACAAGAGCGAGAGCAAGCTCAGCCTCGAATCCGTGGGCATGCAGGGCGATACGCTCCAGCGCTTCGAGGGCCTGATCGGCCAGCCCCACGGCATCATCCTCGTGACGGGGCCCACGGGCTCGGGCAAGACCACCACGCTCTACGCCGGCCTGCAGCGCCTGGATGCCACGCGCAACAACATCATGACGGTGGAAGACCCCATCGAGTACGAGTTGCCCGGCGTGGGGCAGACCCAGGTCAACGCCAAGATCGACCTCACGTTCGCCAAGGCCCTGCGCGCCATCCTGCGCCAGGACCCGGACGTGATCATGATCGGCGAAATCCGCGACTTCGAGACCGCGCAGATCGCCATCCAGGCCTCGCTCACGGGCCACCTCGTGCTGGCCACGCTGCACACCAACGACGCCGCGAGCGCCATCACGCGCCTCACTGACATGGGCGTGGAGCCGTTCCTGCTGTCGTCCTCCCTGCTGGGCGTGCTGGCCCAGCGCCTCGTGCGCAAATACTGCGGCAGCTGCCATGGCGCGGGCTGCGAGCACTGCGGCCACACGGGCTACGCGGGACGCACGGGCGTGTTCGAACTGCTGGTGGTGGACGACGCGATCCGCGCCCAGATCCACAACCAGGCCGCAGAGGCCGACATCCGCGCCCAGGCCCTGGCGGGCGGCATGGCGCTGATGCGCGATGACGGCGAACGCCTGGTGCGCGAGGGCGTGACCAGCCGCGAGGAAGTGCTGCGCGTGACCCGGGACTGAGCCCAGGCTAAGCCGGCGCCTGTGCGCGCGTGCGGGCCGACCGGCCGCCGAGCCCGCGCTTGAGCTCCTTGAGCAGCAGCACGATCTGGCGCGAGGCGTGCTGGCAGCCCTTGAACGCCTGTTCGGCCAACGGGCCCTCGCCCGCCTCGGCGTGCAGGACCATCATGGCCGCCTGCTGGTGGAAGTAGCGGTGGCGGCGCAGCAGCATCTCGTAGGCCGGGAAATGGCCCAGCGCCAGGCGGCCGTTGCCGTGCAGCCATTGGCCGAGCTCGGAGCAGCTGTCGTCGCGGATGATCTCGGGCCGCAGCTGCTCGTCACGCACGCCCTGCAGCGCCTGGGCGAGCCAAGGCAGCCAGCGCTCGTGGCTCGCAATGGCAGCGTCGATATCGAATTCGGCAAGGAGTTTTTCCGCCTCCTCGCCCATCACCACCAGCTCGCTGGCTTGGCTGTCGGGCAGCGAAGTCCAGTCCTCCTCCACGGGCAATCCATCGGCCCGGGGCTGGAACAAGCGGCTGAAAAACCCCACGCGAAACTCCTTGGAATACGGGAAACAGGCATATATCGCGCCTTGTTACTTTTTACCCAATTAATGCAGTTATCACAATTGGATTTAACTATTGATTAACAACTCACAAGGCCTGTCACTGCCCCCACTATTCCCGCCGCGTGCAAGGTTGTTACCGCGGCGCCCACAATCACGGCCATGACCGCATTCCGCCCACCCCAGCTCTCCATGCTCGACCTGGTAGCCGTCCGCGAGGGCGGCAGCGTAGCCCAGGCGCTTGACATCGCCGTGCGCACTGCGCGGCACGTGGAGTCCCTGGGCTTTGCGCGCTACTGGCTCGCCGAGCACCACAACATGCCCGGCATCGCGAGCTCGGCCACCGCAGTGCTCGTCGGCCATATCGCGGGCAGCACCTCCCGCATCCGCGTGGGTTCGGGCGGCATCATGCTGCCCAACCACGCGCCGCTGGTCGTGGCCGAGGCGTTCGGCACGCTGGCCGAGCTCTATCCCGGCCGCATCGACCTGGGCCTGGGCCGCGCCCCCGGCACCGATGGCCCCACCATGCGTGCGCTGCGCCGCGACCGCGTGGAAACCGAAGAAGACTTTCCGCGCGACGTGGCCGAGCTGCAGCGCCTGCTGGGCCCCGTGCAGCCGGGCCAGCGCATCGTCGCCATGCCAGGCGCGGACACGAACGTGCCGATCTGGCTGCTCGGCTCCAGCCTGTTCTCGGCCCAACTGGCCGCGCAGATGGGCCTGCCCTACGCCTTCGCCTCCCACTTCGCGCCGCGCATGCTGTACCAGGCGCTGGACCTGTACCGCCGCCTGTTCCGCCCCTCGGCGCAGCTCGCCCAGCCCTACACAGCGATTGGCGTGCCCGTGATCGCCGCGCCCACCGACGAGGAGGCGCAGTACCTGGCCAGCAGCACCTACCAGCGGGTGCTGGGCATCCTCACGGGCCAGCGCGGGCGCCTACAGCCCCCGGTGGAGGGCTACCTGGCCCGCCTGCAGCCCCCGGAGCGGGCAGCCATTGCCGACTTCCTCGCGGCCGGCGTGGTCGGCGGCCCCGGCCTGGTGCGCGAGGGGCTGCAGGCCCTGGCACAGGCCACCGGCGCCGATGAATTCATGCTGGTGAGCGACGTCTACGACCCAGCCCTGCGGCTGCGCTCGCTCGAGATCGCCGCCCAGGCCCTCGCCTGAGCGCGGAGGCGTCACCGCGAGCGGCTACCATGGGAGGTTGAACCCTTCCCACACCGCCGCTCCTTTCACGCCACCGCCGCATGCCCGCGTTTTCGTTTGAAGCCCTGGACGCCCAGGGCCAGTCCCGCAAAGGCACCATCGAGGCCGACACCGCGCGCGCCGCCCGCAGCCTACTGCGTGCCCAGGCCCTGGTGCCGCTGGCCGTGGAGCCCGTGAGTGCCGGCCAGGCGGCGGGCGCTCCAGCCTCGTGGAGCCAGCGCTTGTTCACCCGCCCCGTATTCGGTGCCACGGGCCTGGCCGTGTGGACGCGGCAGCTCGCGGGCCTGGTGGCCTCGGGCCTGCCGCTGGAGCGTGCGCTCACCGCGCTGGCCGACGAGGCCGAGGACGAGCGCCAGCACCACCTGGTGGCCGCGCTGCGCGCCGAGGTGAATGCGGGCTCGACCTTCGCGCGTGCCCTCACGCAGCACCCGCGCGAGTTCTCCGACATCTACTGCGCCGTGATCGGCGCGGGCGAGGCCAGCGGCAGCCTGGGGCTGGTGCTCGAGCGCCTGGCCGATGACCTGGAGGCGCGGCAGGCGCTGCGCGCCAAAATCGTGGGCGCCGCGCTGTACCCGGCCATCGTCACCGTGGTGGCCATCGTGATCGTGCTCTTTCTCGTGGGCTACGTGGTGCCCCAGGTGGCGGGCGTGTTCGCGGGCACCAAGCGCGCCCTGCCTTTTCTCACCGTGGCCATGATGGCCGTGAGCGATGCCGTGCGCCACTACGGCTGGCTCATGCTGCTTGCTCTGGTTTTGGTAGCTATCGGCGCACGCTTGATGCTGGCCCAAGCCCCTTTCCGCGAAAAATTCGACGCCGCGTGGCTGAACCTGCCCCTGGTCGGGCGCCTGGCGCGCGGCTACAACGCGGCGCGCTTCGCGGGCACCCTGGCCATGCTCGCGGGCGCGGGCGTGCCCATCCTGAGGGCGCTGCAGGCCGCCGCCGAAACGCTGAACAACCGGGCGCTGCGCGCCGATGCGCTCGATGCCCTCGTGCTCGTGCGCGAGGGCGCGCCGCTGGCCTCGGCCCTGGCGCAGAAGAAGCGCTTTCCCGGCCTGGTGGCCATGTTCGCGCGCCTGGGCGAGCAGACGGGCCAGTTGCCCGTGATGCTGCAGCGCGCGGCCAACCAGCTCTCGGCCGAGGTGCAGCGCCGCGCCATGCAGCTCGCCACCATCCTGGAGCCACTGCTCATCGTGGCAATGGGCCTGGTGGTCATGCTCATCGTGCTGGCGGTGCTGCTGCCCATCATCCAGCTCAACCAACTGGTGAAGTAAGAACCTGTTCAAGGCCCCAGTCCGGGGCACTCTTCAGCGCCGCACCCCACTCTGGCGCGGAAGTTGCTGTGTTTCGGTGCGTTGCGGATCGCCTCCGCAATCGAGCACCAAAACAAAGCAACTCCTGAGGAAACACCGTCATGGAAGCACTGAAACAGGGCATGGACGCCTTGTTCATTTTGTTGGGCGCGGTCATGGTCCTGGCCATGCACGCGGGTTTCGCCTTTCTGGAACTGGGCACCGTGCGGCGCAAGAACCAGGTCAATGCGCTGGTGAAGATCCTGGTCGACTTCTCGGTCTCCACCGTGGTCTATTTCGCCGTGGGCTACACGGTGGCCTATGGCACGGGTTTCTTCATGGGGGCCGGGCAACTGGCGGCGAACAATGGCTATGCGCTGGTCAAGTTCTTCTTCTTGCTCACCTTCGCCGCGGCCATTCCCGCCATCATCTCGGGCGGAATCGCCGAGCGCGCCAAGTTCTGGCCGCAGCTGATCGCCACGGCCGTGATCGTGGGCTTCGTCTACCCGTTCTTCGAGGGCATTGCCTGGAACGGGCATTTCGGCGTGCAGGACTGGATCAAGCGGCTGACTGGCGCCGAGTTCCACGACTTCGCGGGCAGCGTGGTGGTGCATGCCGTGGGCGGCTGGATTGCCCTGGCCGCCGTGCTGCTGCTGGGCGCGCGCAGCAACCGCTACCGGCGCGATGGCGCGATCTCGGCGCACCCGCCATCGAGCATTCCGTTCCTGGCGCTGGGCGCGTGGATCCTCACGGTGGGCTGGTTCGGCTTCAACGTGATGAGTGCGCAGACACTGGACAAGATCTCTGGCCTGGTGGCCGTGAACTCGCTCATGGCCATGGTGGGCGGCACGCTGGCCGCGTTGCTGCTGGGCAAGAACGACCCCGGCTTCGTGCACAACGGCCCGCTCGCCGGCCTGGTGGCCGTGTGCGCAGGCTCGGACCTGATGCACCCGCTCGGTGCGCTCGTGGTGGGCGCGGTAGCGGGCACCATCTTCGTGGTCATGTTCACGCTCACCCAGAACCGCTGGAAGATCGACGACGTGCTAGGCGTGTGGCCGCTGCACGGCCTGTGCGGCGCCTGGGGTGGCGTCGCGGCGGGCATTTTTGGTGCGCAGGCGCTGGGCGGCCTGGGCGGCGTGCACCTGGGTGCACAGCTCATCGGCACCCTAATGGGCGTGCTCTGGGCCGCAGCCGGCGGCGCTTTGGTCTACGGCGCGCTCAAGGCCACGGTGGGGCTGCGCCTGGGCCTGGAGGAGGAGTTCGACGGCGCGGACCTGTCCATTCACCGCATCAGCGCCACGCCGGAGCGTGAGGCCAACTGGTAAAGGGGGCAAGGGCTCGCATCCGTATCATCCGGGCATGGCCCTTACCCTGGACGACAAGCTCGTCGTTGCAATCTCCTCCCGCGCGCTGTTTGACTTCGAGGAAGAGAACCGCGTCTTCGAACATGGCAACGACCACGCCTACGTGGAACTGCAGCGCCAGCGCCTTGCCACCCCCGCCGCGCCTGGCGTGGCCTTTTCGCTGGTGCGCAAGCTGTTGGCCTTCAACACGGCCGAGCACCAGCGCGTGGAGGTGGTGGTGCTCTCGCGCAACGACCCCGTGAGCGGCCTGCGCGTGTTCCGCTCCTGCCAGGCCCACGGGCTGCCCGCCGTGCAGCGCGGCGTGTTCACCCAGGGACGCGATCCGTTCCACTACCTGCGGGCGCTCGGCGCCCACCTGTTCCTGTCCGCCAACGAGCAGGACGTCCGCTCGGCACTGCACCTGGGCTATCCGGCCGCGCGTGTGCTCACCGAATCGGTGCAGGCGGGCGACGCCCATCCCAAAGAGGTACGCATCGCCTTCGACGGCGATGCCGTTCTGTTCTCGGACGAGGCCGAGCGCGTATACCAGGCCGAGGGGCTCGCCGCCTTCCAGCGGCACGAGACCGACAAGGCCACACAGCCCTTGCCCGACGGCCCCTTCAAACCCCTGCTGGCCGCGCTGCACCGGCTGCAGCACGCGGGCGCCACGGGCATGCATATCCGCACCGCGCTCGTCACGGCGCGCAGCGCACCCGCACACGAGCGCGCGATCCAGACACTGCTCAACTGGAACATCGCGGTGGACGAGGCCATGTTCCTCGGTGGCCTGG
>JASLFM010000036.1 GCA_030150585.1 Acidovorax sp. | reverse complement strand
CGGAATTTTTAGTTCACGCAGATCTTTCAGGTTGATGGTGGTTTGCACCGTTGTATTTGCGGCAACCCCAAGTTGATACTGCGCTTGTGGCGAACGCAACACAAATGAAATCCAGCGCGAAAGCTCTGGTGTTTTCGGGCGAATCATCGCCACGGCGCGTGCAATGTTCCAGTTAGCTATTTCATTCGGCACGATGGCAATCTGACCAACGGAGCCAACAATCGTGATAAGAACATCCCCACCTTGTATGCGTGTTCGCTCGTACTTTGCTTCAACTGCCGGAGCGATGCGCATCACTTCGGCAAGGTTGAGCGTATTCTTCTGAAAATTGTTTACACGCACCATAGGCACGCCATTCGGAATTTCCTGTCCGGGCTGCACAACACCGTAAGTTGCAGGAGTCGCTGTGAGTTCGGATAGCGGGACTTCGCGCCACTCATTCGCCATACCCAAGCTCCTTCAGGTTGGCCTCAATAGCCGCATCCAACTTTGCCGCCCGTGTACGCTGCTCGCGCCATAGCGCAGAGAGCCGCAGCATCTTTTCCTCGAACGGCTCGCCGTCGTCCTCTTGTTCCGCCGCGCCCACATAGCGCCCCGGCGTCAGCACATGGCCATGCTTGCGGATATCGTCCATCGATCCCGACTTGCAGAAGCCTGCTACGTCGGCGTACTCGCCAGCATCTTTTTCTCCGCGCCAAGCGTGGTAGGTGTCGGCGATTTTCTGGACGTCTTCGTCGGTCAGTTCGCGCCGGGTGCGATCCACCAGCACGCCCAGTTTGCGAGCATCGATAAACAACACGTCTCCGCGCCGGTCACGCAGGCCCTTGCCGGGGTTCTTGTTGCGGGCCAGGAACCACAGGCAAGCGGGAATCTGCGTGGAGTAGAAGAGCTGCCCGGGCAGCGCCACCATGCAATCCACCGCATCGGCTTCAAGCATGGCCTTGCGGATGTCACCTTCTCCGGACTGGCTGGAGCTCATCGAGCCATTGGCCAGCACTACGCCTGCCGTACCGTTGGGTGCCAAGTGATGGTGGATGTGCTGCAGCCAGGCATAGTTGGCATTGCCCACCGGGGGCACGCCGAACTGCCAGCGCACATCTTCGCGTAGGCGGTCACCGCCCCAGTCGGAGATATTGAACGGTGGGTTGGCCAGGATGTAGTCGGCCTTGAGGTCGCGCAGTTCGTCCTTGTGGAAGCTGCCCTCGTTGTTCCAGCGGATATCGGAATCGATACCGCGCACGGCCAGGTTCATCTTGGCCAGTCGCCAGGTGGTGTAGTTGCTCTCCTGCCCATAGATGGCGATATCACCAATGCGACCGCCGTGTTCGGCAACAAACTTTTCCGACTGCACGAACATGCCGCCCGAGCCGCAGCACGGGTCATAGACGCGGCCTGAATACGGCCCCAGCATTTCCACCAGCACGCGCACCACCGAACTCGGCGTGTAGAACTCGCCGCCGCGCTTGCCTTCGGCACCTGCGAACTGACCCAGAAAATATTCGTACACGCGCCCAAGGATGTCCTTGGAGCGGCCGCCTTTCTCGTTAAGCGCAATGCCGGAGACCAGGTCGATCAGCTCGCCCAGCATCACCTTGTTGAGCGCGGGACGAGCGTAGTCCTTGGGCAGCACGCCTTTCAGCGATTCGTTGTCCTTTTCGATGGCGCGCATCGCATCATCGATCAGGGTCCCGATGCTGGGCTGCTTGGCATTGGCCTGCAGGTGCGACCAGCGCGCCTCCTTCGGCACCCAGAACACGTTGTCGGCGAGATACTCGTCCTTGTCCTCTGCCGCCTGTGCGTCCTCGACCAGCAGCGCGGTGCGCTTGGCCTCGAAGGCGTCAGAAATGTATTTGAGGAAGATCAGCCCGAGCGCGACGTGCTTGTAGTCGGAAGGCTCCATGTTGCCGCGCAGCTTGTCGGCGGCTTTGAACAGCTCGGCCTCGAAACTGAGGCCGTCGTTCTTGTTTTCTGTTGTCTTCTTGGGCTTGGCCATACTGATTCTTCTTGCTCCATGTGGCGCAGGCAGAGGCTGCCTGTCGCCGTTGAATTTCAATCCTGCCCCGCCAAAAACCACACCGGCTTCAACGGCAGCCGCCGGCGGGCGCTGTCATCCAGCTGGCCGTAGTGGCGGGTCCACAGTTCGACCAGCTGGGTGGCGTCGATCAGAGTGATGCGTCGGTGACTTTGGCGGGCTTCCAGGTCGGCGTCCTTGGTGAAACCAGACAGCGCCACGAACAGGCCGACGTCACCTTCGCCCAGCACGGCCATGAAGCTGCGCAGGCCCATCACGTCGATCCTGGGTGAGTTGGCGTTGCGCTTGACCTGCACCTTGATACGCGGTGGGCGGGTGCCCAGTGGGTCGTTGTAGGCGATGACGTCGATGCCGCCGTCCTTGCCGGGCGGGGCAATCCAGGCCACGTGGTAGCCCATGGCGGTGAGCAGGGCGCCTACCAGTTCCTGGAACTCGTAGGGCGGCATGTCGGCCAGGTGCGCCTCGATCTCGGCCCAAGCCATTTCCTCGGCCTGCTCCAGGGTGATGCTGGCGGACTTTTCCACCGCTTCGTCGTCGCCCTCGTCGACTTCGATTACCGGCTGGGCCTTTTTCCACTTGTGATACAGGCGTACTGCCTCACGGTAGAACTGCTCGCCGTCCGGGTACTGCTGCAGGGCTTGGGCGCCTTCGACGGTGATGCTCCAGATGCCCTTGTCCTTGACCAGCCAGCCGGCTTTTACGGTGTCGACGGTGGCGAAGCGTACGATCT
>JASLFM010000014.1 GCA_030150585.1 Acidovorax sp. | reverse complement strand
GCGCGGGTACAATTCGTTTTTTGGAGCTTTCACATGCGCCTTCTTGGAAAAGCGCTCACCTTCGACGATGTGTTGCTGGTGCCAGCGTACTCCCAGGTCCTGCCCAAGGACACGTCCCTCGCGACGCGACTCTCCCGCAATATCCAACTGAACCTGCCTCTCGTGTCCGCCGCCATGGACACGGTAACCGAAGCGCGCCTGGCCATTGCCATCGCGCAGGAAGGGGGCATGGGCATCGTGCACAAGAACCTCACGCCCGCCGAGCAGGCCGCCCACGTGGCCAAGGTGAAGCGGTATGAATCGGGCGTAGTGCGCGATCCCGTCGTGATCACCCCCGAGCACACGGTATTGCAAGTGCTGCAGTTGTCCGAGCAGCTCGGCATTTCGGGCTTTCCGGTGTGCGATGGCGGCAAGGTCGTGGGCATCGTGACGGGGCGCGACCTGCGCTTCGAGACGCGCTATGACGTCAAGGTCGCGCAGATCATGACGCCGCGCGAGAAGCTCATTACCGTGAAGGAAGGCGCTACGGCCGCCGAGGCCAAGGCGCTGCTGAACAAGCACAAGCTCGAACGCCTGCTCGTGGTGAACGACGCCTTCGAGCTCAAGGGACTGATCACGGTGAAGGACATCACCAAGCAGACCAGCTTCCCCAACGCCGCACGCGATAGCAACGGCCGCCTGCGCGTAGGCGCTGCCGTGGGCGTGGGCGAGGGCACCGAGGAGCGAGTCGAGGCCCTGGTCAAGGCCGGCGTTGACGCCATCGTGGTGGATACGGCCCACGGCCACAGCAAGGGCGTGATCGACCGCGTGCGCTGGGTCAAGCAAAACTACCCGCAGGTCGATGTGATCGGCGGCAACATCGCCACAGGCGCGGCCGCGCTCGCGCTGGTCGAAGCGGGTGCCGACGCTGTCAAAGTGGGCATCGGCCCCGGCTCCATCTGCACCACGCGTATCGTGGCTGGGGTAGGCGTGCCGCAGATCATGGCCATCGACAGTGTGGCCACGGCGCTCAAGGGCACGGGCGTGCCGCTGATCGCCGACGGCGGCATCCGCTACTCGGGTGACATCGCCAAGGCCCTGGCGGCTGGCGCCAGCACGGTGATGATGGGCGGCATGTTCGCCGGCACCGAGGAGGCGCCCGGCGAAGTCATCCTGTTCCAGGGGCGCAGCTACAAGAGCTACCGCGGCATGGGCTCCATCGGCGCCATGCAGCAGGGCAGCGCGGACCGCTACTTCCAGGAGTCGAGTACCGGCAACCCCAACGCTGACAAACTCGTGCCCGAAGGCATCGAGGGCCGCGTGCCCTACAAGGGCTCCATGGTCTCCATCGTGTTCCAGATGGCTGGCGGCGTGCGCGCGGCCATGGGCTACTGCGGCTGCGCCACGATCGAAGAGATGAACAACAAGGCCGAGTTCGTCGAGATCACCACGGCCGGCATCCGCGAAAGCCATGTGCACGACGTGCAGATTACCAAGGAAGCGCCGAACTACCGCGCCGACTGAGTTGCACGGCTTGAGTCTGGCCTGATTGAAAAAATCTGGCCAAACTGCTAAAGTCTGGTCTGAATTCATCGTTCAGGCCAGACTTTTCTTTTTTCTGCCCCGATATCCATGCAGTCCGTCGGCATCTACGAAGCCAAAAGCCGTTTTTCCGCCCTGATCGAACTGGTCGAGCAGGGCGAAGAGGTGCGAATCACCCGCCACGGCAAGGAAGTCGTGCGCATGCTGCCCGTGCGGCGGCGGCCCGTGATCACCGATGAGCAGATCGCGCGCGAACTGGGCCAGATCGACGCCTTGCACGCCACCATCCGCCCCGCGGGCGAGGCGGATGGAGCCAGTGCCCTGCGGCGCAGAGGCCGGAGCAGCTCCGTATGACCGCGTTCGTGCTCGATGCCTCCGTCACTGCGGCATGGCTTCTACCCGACGCGGCCAATGCGCATACGCGCCGGCTCTACGCCCGTATCCGCCGTGACGAGGTCGATCCCCAGGCCCCTAATCTTTGGCAATGGGAGTGCGGCAACCTGATCGCGAGTGGCGTGCACAGTGGCCGCATTCCCCAGGGCTCTGTGGAAGGGCTGTGGGGCGTGCTGGAGTCCATCCGCCACCGCGTGGAGCTGCACGAGCTGGCCCCCGCGCAGCACAAGGCCGTGCTCGACGTCGCGCTGGATACGGGCCTGACCGCCTACGATGCCGCTTACCTCTGGCTGGCGCAGTCGCTGCACTTGCCGCTGGCCACCTTCGACTTGGCCCAGGCCGAGGCGGCGCGCCGCCGTGGCATTCCGCTGCTCGATCTGGCCGCACTTTGATTCACACCTACCCACCTGCCATTCCCATCGCCATGCAACACCAGAAAATCCTCATCCTCGATTTCGGCTCCCAAGTCACCCAGCTCATCGCGCGCCGCGTGCGCGAGGCCCATGTGTACTGCGAAGTTCACCCCTGCGACGTGAGCAGCGACTGGGTGCGCGAATACGCCAAGGACGGCACGCTCAAGGGCATCATCCTTTCGGGCAGCCACGCCAGTGTGTATGAGGTGGACGACCGCGCGCCCGACGCCGTGTTCGAGCTGGGCTTGCCCGTGCTCGGCATCTGCTACGGCATGCAGACCATGGCACAGCAGTTGGGCGGCAAGGTGGAAGGCTCGAACACCCGCGAATTCGGCTACGCCGAGGTGCGAGCACGCGGCCACACTGCACTGCTCAAGGATATTGCCGACTTCACCACGGCAGAGGGCCACGGCATGCTCAAGGTGTGGATGAGCCATGGCGATAAGGTCACCGAGCTGCCTCCAGGCTTCAAGCTCATGGCCAGCACCGACAGCTGCCCCATCGCTGGCATGGCCGACGAAGAGCGCCGCTTCTACGCAGTGCAGTTCCACCCCGAGGTCACGCACACCGTGCAGGGCAAGGCGCTGCTCGAGCGCTTCGTGCTCGGTATCTGCGAGGCCCAGCCCGACTGGGTGATGCGCGACCACATTGCAGAAGCCGTGGAGCAGATCCGTGCCCAGGTGGGGAATGAAGAAGTGATCCTGGGCCTGTCGGGCGGCGTGGATTCGAGCGTGGCTGCCGCGCTGATCCACCGCGCCATCGGAGACCAGCTCACTTGCGTCTTTGTTGATCACGGCCTGCTGCGCCTCAACGAAGGCGACATGGTCATGGACATGTTCGAGGGCAAGCTGCACGCCAAGGTCATTCGTGTGGACGCGAGCGAGCTGTTCCTGGCCAAGCTCGCCGGCGTGAGCGACCCCGAGCAGAAACGCAAGATCATCGGCGGCCTGTTT
>JASLFM010000479.1 GCA_030150585.1 Acidovorax sp. | reverse complement strand
CAGCCTGGGCGGCCACCCGCAGATGGTGCGCCCGCTGCTCGCGCCCATGGCCGAGGGTGCCACCGAGGCGCGCTACGGCACGCTGCCCGAGCGCATCCGCCACAAGCTGCGTGCCTTCTCGGCCGCCACCGACAACGTGGGCCTGTTTTTCGGCGAGGACATCTTCGTGGCCTTCGGCGCCATCGTGCTCATGACCACCTTCCTGCACGAGGCGGGCATCGACGTGGAGCCCATCCACGTGGCGCTGTGGGGCATCCCCACCGCGGTCTGCGCCTTCGTGATCCACGCCGTGCGCCTGCGCCAGCTCGACCGGACCCTGGCCCGCGAACTGGCGCAGCACGCGGCCACGCGCTCCGCACCGTCCGCATCCAGCGCCGCCACGACCGCCAAGGGAGCCTGAACATGACACTCACCATCCAGCACCTGTACTACCTCGTCGGCGCGATCCTGGCCATCACGGCCGTGATGACCGTGGCCGATGCCAGCAACCCCAAGCGCTATTCCAGCGCACTGTTCTGGGCCCTGTATGCCCTGGTGTTCCTCGCCGGCGACCAGTTGCCTCCCGTCTGGGTGGGCGCGGGCGCCGTCGTGATGGCGCTGATCGCGGGCTTCGGCGGCGTGGGCTCGGGCGGCCATGCGCCGCGCAGCGCGGCCGAATACCTGGCCAGCGCCAAGCGCCTGGGCAACAAGCTGTTCATTCCGGCCCTGGCGATTCCATTCATCACCATGGTGGGCACGCTTTCGGCCAAGCACCTGGCCTTCGGCGGCACGCCGCTGCTCGACCCCAAGAACACCACCCTGGTGAGCCTGGGCGTGGGCTGCGTGCTCTCGCTCGGCCTGGCCTGCTGGCTGACGCGCGAGACGCCCGCCCAGGGCTTGCGCGAGTCGCGCCGCCTCACCGACGCGCTGGGCTGGGCCCTGGTGCTCCCGCAGATGCTGGGCATGCTGGGCCTGGTGTTCTCCGACGCGGGCGTGGGCAAGGCCGTGGCGCACGTGACCACGACCTACATCAACATGGACATCCGCTTCGTGGCCGTGGCCGTGTACGTGGTGGGCATGGCGCTGTTCACCGTCATCATGGGCAACGGCTTCGCGGCCTTCCCGGTGATGACCGGCGGCGTGGGCGTGCCCATTCTCGTGGGCGTGTACCACGGCGACCCGGCCGTGATGGCGGCCGTGGGCATGCTGTCGGGCTACTGCGGCACGCTGCTCACGCCCATGGCAGCCAACTTCAACATCGTGCCCGCCGCGCTGCTCGAGATCGACAAGAATGCGGTGATCCGCGCGCAGGTGCCCACGGCGCTTGTGCTGCTGACGTGCAACGTATTCCTGTTGTATTTCCTGATGTTCCGCTGAAGGGAAACCGAACCATGACCGATATCGCCGTGGACGTGCTCGTGACCGGCTTCGAGCCGTTCGAGAAAGACAGCGTCAATCCCTCGTGGGAAGTGGCGCGCGCGCTCGATGGCTGGCGCAGTGGCGCCGCCGTCGTCCGCGCGGTGCAACTGCCCTGCGTGTTCGACCGCGCGATCGAGTGCCTGGACGAAGCTCTGGCTGCGCACCGGCCCGCGCTCGTGGTGTGCCTGGGCCTTGCGGGCGGGCGCACCGAGATGTCGGTCGAGCGCGTGGCCATCAACGTGAACGACGCGCGCATTCCCGATAACGCCGGGCAGCAGCCCGTGGACACGGCCGTGGTGGCAGGGGCGCCCGCGGCCTACTTTTCCACGCTGCCGATCAAGGCCATCGTGCGCGACCTGCGCGCCGAGGGCCTGCCCGCGGGGGTGTCCAACACGGCGGGCACCTTCGTGTGCAACCACGTGTTCTATGCACTCATGCACCGCCTCGCGCGGCAGGGCGGGGCTGCGCGCGGCGGCTTCGTTCACGTGCCCTACCTGCCCGAACAGGCCGCGCGCCACCCCGGTGCGCCGAGCATGGCGCTCGACACGCAGGTGCAGGCCCTGCGCACGCTGGTCCGCACGGCGCTGGCCGTGCGCGAGGATGTGCGCGAGACGGCCGGCCAGTTGCATTGAACGCGGTCCCACAGGAGAACGGAACGATGAAAATGGACTTGAACAGCGACCTGGGCGAGAGCCTGGGCGCCTGGCGCATGGGCGACGACGCGGCCATGCTGGGCATCGTGAGCAGCGCCAATGTGGCCTGCGGCTTCCACGCGGGCGACGCGGCCGGCATCCTGCGCACGCTGCGCGAAGCCGCCGCGCGCGGCGTGGTGGTGGGCGCGCATGTGGCCTACCGCGACCTCGTGGGCTTCGGCCGCCGCAACATGGACGTAGAAAGCAGCGACCTCGTGGCCGATGTGATCTACCAGATCGGCGCGCTCCAGGGCCTGGCCCGGGCCGCAGGCACCACGGTGCGCTACGTGAAGCCGCACGGTGCGCTCTACAACACCATCGCCCACGACGAGCGGCAGGCACGCGACGTGATCGCGGCCATGCGCGCGGTGGATCCGGGCCTGGTGCTCGTGGCGCTCGCGGGCTCGCCACTCATCGGCTGGGCCCGCGCCGCGGGCCTGCGCGTGGTGGCCGAGGCGTTTGCCGACCGCGCCTACACGCCCGCGGGCGCGCTCGTCTCGCGCCGCGAGAAAGGTGCCGTCCTGCACGATGAGCAATTGATCGCCGAGCGCATGCTGCGCCTGGTGCGAGAGGGGGCCGTGGAGGCGATCGACGGCAGCACCGTGCGCATCGAGGCCGACTCGATCTGCGTGCACGGCGACAGCCCCGGCGCCGTGGCCATTGCGCGCCGCCTGCGCGAACGCTTCGAGCAGGAAGGCGTCGCCATCGCCTCGTTCGCGGCGTGACGGCGATGCGCTTCCTGCCCGTCAACCTCAATGCAGTCCTGGTCGAACTCGACAACCTGGACCAGACGCTCGCGCTGCTGGCCTCGCTGCGGCGGGAGCCGCTCGCCGGTGTCGACGAGATCGTGCCCGCCGCGCGCACGCTGCTGATTTATTTCCGCCCCGCGGTGCAGAGCATGGCCGGCATCGTGCAGGCGCTGTCGCGCCGCGACGTGAGCGCGCAGGTGGAGCGTGGCGGCACGCTGGTCGAAATTCCCGTGCGCTACGACGGCGAAGACCTCGCCGAAGTGGCGCAGATCCTCGGCATCACGCCCGAGGAGGTGGTGCGCCGCCACACGGGCAGCGAGTACACGGTGGCCTTCACGGGCTTCGCGCCGGGCTTTGGCTACCTCACGGGCGGCCACCCGAGCTTCAACGTGCCGCGCCGCGCCACGCCGCGCACGCGACTGCCGGCGGGCTCCGTGGCCCTCGCGGGCACGTTCAGCGCCGTGTATCCGCAGGCCAGCCCGGGCGGCTGGCAGATCATCGGCACCACGCCCGTTGCCATGTGGGACCTTGGGCGCGAGGTGCCCGCGCTGCTGCAGCCGGGCTACCGCGTGCGTTTCGTCGATATTGCTACGCTTTCAGGAGCTGCCGCCGCAGCGCTGGAAAGCGCTGGCGGCCAAAAATCCAACGAACCGCCCGTAGCGGCGTGTGGCGTGGGGCCCGCGCTCGAGGTGCGCGCGCCGGGCCTGCTCACGCTGTTCCAGGACCTGGGCCGCCTCGGCCAGGCGGGGCAGGGCGTGTCGGCGTCGGGGGCCATGGACCAGAGCGCGTGTCGCACGGCCAACCGGCTCGTGGGCAACCCGTCCGACGCAGCGTGCCTCGAAACCGTGAATGGCGGCCTGCAACTGCGCAGCCGCGGCGAGACCGTGGTGGCCGTCACGGGGGCCGATGCGCCCCTCACGCTCACCACCGCCGCGGGCTCGCGCTGGAGCGTACCGCGCTACCAGGGCGTGGCGCTGGCCGACGGCGACCTGCTTGCCATTGGCGAGCCCACGGCGGGCACGCGCTGCTACGTGGCCGCGCGCGGCGGCTTTGCAGTCCAGCCCGTGCTTGGCAGTTGCAGCACTGACACGCTCGCGCACGTGGGGCCGCCGGCTCTCGCGGCGGGCGACGTGCTCGCGCTGCGCCCCGCGGCGGGCACCGTGGGCGCTGCAGAACTGCCGCCCGCCGGCCTGCCCAGCGTGCATGAGGACGTGGTGCTCGACGTGGTGCTGGGCCCGCGCACCGACTGGTTCACGCCCGAGGCCGTGGCACTGCTCGCAAGCCAGCGCTGGCGCGTCACGCCCCAGTCCAACCGGGTGGGGCTGCGCCTGTCGGGCGAGGTGCCGCTGGCGCGCGCCGTCACCGGCGAGCTGCAGAGCGAGGGCACGCCCACGGGCGCCATCCAGGTGCCCCCGAGCGGCCAGCCCGTTCTGTTCCTGGCCGACCATCCGCTCACCGGGGGCTACCCGGTGATTGGCTGCGTCGCCCCCTACCACCTTGACCGCGCGGGGCAGATCCCCGTGAACGCCTGGGTGCGCTTCAACCCCATCCAATCATTCGAGCCCGTGGAAACGCCATGAAAAAAGTCCTGATCGCCAATCGCGGGGAGATTGCCGTCCGCATCATCCGCGCCTGCGCCGACTACGGCGTGCAGTCCGTGGCCGTGTATGCCAATGCCGACATCGACGCGCTGCACGCGCGCATGGCGGGCGAAGCCTACGGCCTCGACGGCGACAAGCCCGCGGACACCTACCTGAACATCCCCAAGCTGCTGGCGATTGCGAAGAAGAGCGGCGCGGACGCCGTGCACCCCGGCTATGGCTTCCTGTCCGAAAACGCCGCCTTCGCGCAGGCCGTGATCGACGCGGGCCTGACCTGGATCGGCCCCAAGCCCTCCACCATCACCCAGCTGGGCGACAAGGTGGCCGCGCGCAAGATCGCTCTGCAGGTGGGGGCGCCGCTGGTCGCCGGCACGAAGGAGCCTGTGAAGGACGCTGCCGAAGTGCTGCGCTTTGCCGAGGCGCATGGACTGCCCATCATCATCAAGGCCGCGTTCGGCGGCGGCGGGCGCGGCATGAAGATCGCCTGGCGCATGGACGAGGTGGCCGAGCTGTACGAGTCCGCCGTGCGCGAGGCGGTCACGGCCTTCGGCCGCGGCGAGTGCTTCGTCGAGCAGTTCCTCGACAAGCCGCGCCACATCGAGGCCCAGGTCATCGCCGACCAGCACGGCAACGTGGTCGTGCTCGGCACGCGCGACTGCTCGCTGCAGCGGCGCAACCAGAAGCTGGTGGAGGAGGCGCCCGCGCCTTTCCTCACCGATGCGCAGCGCGAGCGCATCCACGCCGCCGCGCGCGACATCTGCGCCGCGGCAGGCTACGTGAGTGCGGGCACGGTGGAGTTCCTGCTCTCCACCAGCGGTGCCATTTCGTTCCTGGAGGTGAATACGCGCCTGCAGGTGGAGCATCCCGTGACCGAGCAGACCACGGGTGTGGACCTTGTGGTGGAGCAGTTGCGCGTGGCCGACGGCCTGCCGCTGTCCATCACCGCCACGCCCGCGCCGCTGGGCCATTCGATCGAGTTCCGCATCAACGCCGAAGACGTGGGCCGGGGTTTCCTGCCCACGCCGGGCCCTGTGGCGCGCTTCGAGGCACCCAGCGGCCCCGGCGTGCGGCTGGATACGGGCGTGCAGGCAGGCTCCGTGGTGCCAGGCACGTTCGATTCGCTCATGGCCAAGCTCATCGTGAGCGGTGCCACGCGCGAACAGGCGCTGGCGCGCGCGCGCCGCGCGCTGGCCGAGTTCCGCATCGAGGGCGTGGCCTCGGTGCTGCCCTTCCACCGCGCGGTGATTGGCCATGCGGATTTCCTGGGCACGGAAGGCTTCAAGGTCCACACGCGCTGGATCGAGACCGACTTCGCCAACACCCTGGCAGCGGCCGCGCGCGCCGAGCCCCAGCCCGACAGCAGCCTGCTGCGCACGGCCATCGAGATCGACGGCCGCCGCGTCTCGCTGGGCCTGCCGGCCGTGCTGTTGCAAGGGCTGGCCACCGCCGGTGGTGGTGTGCAGGCGCCTGCGGCCGAGGCCGCCACGGACGCAGCGGCCGTCACCTCGCCCATCGCGGGCAACCTCCATGCCTGGAAGGTGGTCGATGGCGATGCAGTTCAGGAAGGCGATGTGATCGCCGTCATGGAGGCCATGAAGATGGAGATGCAGGTGACGGCGCACCGCGCAGGCCGCATCGCGCTGCAGGCCGAGGCCGGCAGCTACCATGCGGCGGGCGCGTGCATCGCGCGCATCGGGCAGGCGTAGCCCTGCGTCAGCAGCCCAGCCGCTCGGCCAGCGCCACAAGGCTTGCGCAGTGCAGGTCGTTGCCAGGTTGGGGCGACACGTCCTTGGGGTGGGCCGCGCCAAACTCATGCGGCCGCTCGATGTAGGCCGTGCGCAGCCCGCAGGCGCGCGCACCGGCCAGGTCGTCATGGTGCGCGGCCACCAGCATTACCTGCGGTGGGGGCAGGTCGAACACGCGGGCCACGCCGAGGTAGGTGGCTGGGTCGGGTTTGTAGGCGCGGAACACCTCGGCCGAGAGCACGCAGTCCCACGGCAGCCCCGCGCGCTTGGCCATGGCCGTGAGCAGGCCGAGGTTGCCGTTCGAGAGCGAGGTGATGGTGTAGCGGCGCTTGAGCCGCGTGAGGCCCTCCACGCTGTCGGGCCAGGCGTCGAGCCGGTGCCACACGCGGTTGAGGTGGCGGCGCTCGGCCTCGCCGAGGTGCGCGAGGCCGAAGCGCGGCAGGATCTCGTCGAGCACCATGCGGTGCAGGTCATCGATCAGCGTCCAGCCCAGCTCGCCGCTGCGCACGCGCTGCATGGCGGGCTGGTAGCCCGCGCGCCAGGCGAGCGCGAAGGCGTCGGCGTCCACCTGCGGGTACAGCGCGCGCACCTCGCGCACGATGCTGCCGTGCCAGTCCACGACGGTGCCGAAAATGTCGAACGCGAGAACCTGGACGTCGGTGGGCTGCATGTGGGGCTCCGGGGGGATATGCCCGCAGCTTACATGGCCCCGGTGCATGGCGCGGCGCCGCCAGGTCCCGCGGGTTTCACGGGTGCTTGATCCCGGCGGCGTGGTGCTGTGCGAGGTGCCTGCGCTCGTCCAGCGTGGAGAACATCACGGCCAGCGCCACGCCCGCCACGGCGCCCAGGGCCGTATCGGCGATGCGCGAGAGCGCCATATCCGCAGGGCCGGCGGGCGCCGCAAGCGACACCATCAGTAGCGCCATGGGCGTCACGAAAGCCTGGCCGAAGGCGTAGTTGAACCCGATCACGAGCTCGGTGATGCACTGCAGAACGACCACGGCGAGCACCGTCTGCCAAAACGAGGGCTGCAGCGACAGCAGCGCCCACGCCAGTGCCGCACCCACCAGCGTGCCCAGCACGCGCTGCCAGGCGCGGTGCATGGTGCCGGGCAGGTGCGCGCCCTGCACGACGGCGATGGCGCCGATGGCTGCCCAGGCCGGGTGCGACCAGCCCGCCACATGTGCGGCCAGCGCGGCCAGCGCGGCGCAGGCCGCCACGCGCGCGGCGGGCCGCAGCGCGTAGCCGGGGCCGATGCCGGCGGTGGGCGGCGTGGCGGCGGGGCCTGCCTGTGGATCGCGCAGCCCGTCGGTCGCTCGGCACAGCAGCCAGGCGATGGCCGCGCCACAGGTGACGGCGGCCGTGCGCGCGAGGACGGCCACCCCGCTGTCGACCGGGGCGAGCGCGGCGCTCCCGGCGAACACGAAGATCACAGCGCCCGGCGCGCCCAGTTGTGCACGGTGCGCGAGCGAGGCCAGAGCGCCCGCCGCCGCGGCCAGCGCGAGCAGCAGCACCGTCGGGGCGGCGCCCAGCCAGGCCAGTCCCGATAGCAGCGCAACCGGGGCCACGAGCAACGCGCCGGCCACGGCCACGAGGCGCTCGCGGTCGCTTGGCGTGGCGAAGCGGCCGAACAGCGCCGCGAGCGCGCCCAGCGTGGCGTAGCCCGCATATTCCGTCCAGGGGGAAGCCCAGGCGAGTGCGGCCACCACCGCCACGCCGAGCGCGGCCTGTGCGCCAGCCACTCCGGCATTGCGCACCGAGGGCGGGCGCGCCACGGCCAGGCTTTCGCGCAGCCGCGCCAGGGCCAGCAGGTGCCGCAGGGTGTGGTGGAGGCGTGGGTGGGGTGGGGGCAAGGTGGGTGTCATGGCGTGTCCTGTGCGGCCATGGCCGCGATGCGCGCTTCGATCTGCTCGAACGCCCTTAGCAGCGTGTGTGCCGTGTCGTCATCGAGGTCGGCCAGCAGCGTGTCCTCGATCACCGTAAGCCGTTTACGGATGCGGGCCACGCTGCGCCGGCCCGGTGCCGTGAGGTAGACGCGCTTGATGCGGCGGTCGACGGCATCGGCGCGGCGCTCGATCAGCCCTTGCTCGACCAGGATGTCGAGCAGCCGCACGAGGCTGGAGCCGTCGAGTCCTGCAGCTGCGGCCAGTTCGCTCTGCGAGAGGCCGTCGCCGAGCCGCTGCAGGTGTACCAGCGGCGCCCATGCGGCATCGCTGAGGCCCAGCGTGGCCAGGTGCGCATCGAGTGTCTGGCGCCAGCGCCGGCCCAGGCCGACCAGGCGCACGCCCAGCAGGCGCTTGGCCTGGAGAGGCGATCCGTGGGGATTGTTCATGGTTGCATTTTATCAAATCATTTGAATTCAAATGATTTTGGTGGTAAATCAAATCTGGCATGGGCACCCATCCATGGGGCGAAGTGACCGCAGGCACAGAAACGGGTTCACCGGCAAAATGCGGGTTTTCCCTGATTTGGCCATGTCCCTCTCGCCTTCCCGATCCATTCCTGCCCATGGCGCGCCGCCTGCCTCGCCCGCGGCCGCCATCCTGGCGCTTGCGGTGGGTGGCTTCGGCATCGGCACGGGCGAGTTCGCCATCATGGGTTTGCTGCCCGAGGTGGCGGGTGACCTCGGCGTGTCTATCCCCGCAGCGGGCCACGTGATCAGCGCCTACGCGCTCGGCGTGGTGGTGGGCGCACCGGTGCTCGCGGTGCTGGGGGCGCGCATGCGCCGCCGCGCGCTGCTCATGGCGCTGATGGCATTTTTCGCGCTCGGCAACTTCGCGAGCGCGCTGGCGCCGGGTTACCTCTCGCTGAACCTGCTGCGCTTTGCCACGGGGCTGCCGCATGGCACCTACTTCGGCGTTGCAGCGCTGGTGGCCGCGGGGCTGGCGCCTGCGGGACGGCGTGCCGCGGCCGTGGGGCAGATCATGATGGGGCTCACGGTGGCGGTGGTGGTGGGCGTGCCGCTATCGGCCTGGATGGGCGAGGCGCTGGGCTGGCGCGCGGCCTTTGCGCTGGTGGGGGTCATCGGGCTGCTTACCATAGGGCTGGTGCGCCGCTACGTGCCGGACGAGCCCGCGCCCGTGCAGGCCAGCCCCTGGCGCGAGCTGGGCGCGCTGCGCCGGCCGCAGGTGTGGCTCACGCTCGGCGTGGGGGCCATTGGCTTTGGCGGACTGTTCTCGGTGTTCAGCTACATCAAGCCCACGATGGCCGAGGTGGCGCGCCTGCCGCCCGAGGGGCTGCCGTTCGTGCTCGCGCTGTTCGGGCTGGGCATGGTGGCGGGCAACTGGCTGGGGCCGAAGTTCGTGGACCGCCATCTCATGGCAACCATTGCGGCCATCCTGGCCTGGGGCGGCGCGGTGCTCGTGCTGTTCGCGCTCACGGTGCCCGTGCTGCCGCTCGCGATGGCGGGCTGCTTCCTCGTGGGCACGCTGGGGGCGCTGGGCCCGGCGCTGCAGGTGCGGCTGATGGACGTGGCGGGCGATGCGCAGACGCTGGCCGCCGCGCTCAACCACTCGGCCTTCAACGCCGCCAACGCGCTGGGCGCGTGGCTGGGCGGCATGGCCGTGGTGTGGGGGTGGGGCTGGGCCGCCACGGGCTGGGTGGGCGCGGCGCTCGCGCTGGGCGGGCTGGCGGTGTTCGGCGCGTCGGTATGGCTGGAGCGGCGCGCCGTGCAAGGCTTAGTGCCCGGCTGATCCGCTGCCGCGCCGTTCCCAGAATCCCTGGTGCGGCGCGGTCATCTCGGCTTCGAGCGCAGGCACGGGGCCCACAACCTCCACGCTGCGCTGGCCGCGCGCGAAGACCTCGCGGCAGGGCAGGGCGAGTGTGGGGTTCTCGGGGTGGTTGCCGGTGAGGGCGAGCAACGCTGCCTCCTCGGCACCGTAGACCACGCGGCCGATGCCGGCCCAGTACACGGTGCCCGCGCACATGGCGCAGGGCTCGAAGGTGGTGACCAGGGTGCACTGCGCCAGGTAGGCGCCGGGGTAGTTGGCCGCAGCCGTGCGCGCCAGCGTGGATTCGGCGTGGTTCACGGTGTCGATGTTGCCCTGTTCGGCCAGCACCGTTTCGCCGTCGGGCGCGACGAGCAGGGCGCCGAATGGGTGGCGGCCCATGGCCATGGCGCGTTCGGCCACCGCGTTGGCGCGGCGCAGGTGGCGGGTGATTTGGTCTGGGGTCAGCGGTGTCATCGGCGCATTTTCATTCACCTTGCGAGCCGCGCCGCGCCCAGCGGGTGGTGTGCTTCTCGACAAGGCTGAACAGCTCGTACATCAGCATCGCCATGGCGCCCACGACCATCAGGCCCGCGAAGGCCAGGCCCATCTGCATGGACGAGCCCGCCGACACCAGCAGGTAGCCGATGCCTTCGTTGGCGGCGGTCATTTCGCTCACCGTGGTGCCTACGAAGGCGAGGGTGATGGCCACCTTGAGCGAGCCGTAGAAGTAGGGCAGCGAGCGCGGCAGGCCGACCTTGACCAGCACGTCCCAGCGCCTGGCGCCGAGCACGCGCAGCACGTCTTCCAGCTCGGGCTCCAGCGTAGCCAGGCCCGTGGCGATGTTGACCATGATGGGGAAGAAGCTGATGAGGAAGGCCGTGAAGATGGCCGGCCCCGCGCCGATGCCGAACCACACCACGAGGATGGGCACGAAGGCCGCCTTGGGCAGCGCGTTGAACGCCGTCATCAGCGGGTAGAACGCCGCATAGGCCAGCCGCGACGAGCCGATCAGGAAGCCCAGCAGCACCCCCACCACGATGGCGATGCCGAAGCCCGCCATGGTCACCCAGAAGGTGCGCCACGCATGGCCCGCGATGACGCCGCTGAATTCCGCGAGCTTCTGGCCGATGGCCCAGGGGCTGGGAAAGATGAATTCGGAGACATTGAAGGCCGAGCAGATGATCTGCCACAGCACGATGACGGCCAGCAGAAGCACCCAGGGCGCCCAGAGTTCCACGAGTTTTCTGTGTCGCGTGTTCATTGGCTGATCTCCCCGTCGGTTGTGCCTGCATCGTGGCGAAGGGCGCCGATGTGGCCGCGCAGCTCGTGCACGATGTCGGTGAATTCGCGCGTGTAGGTCAGTTCCAGCTCGCGCGGGCGCGGCAGCGCGATGTCGCGGCGCACCACGAAGCGGCCCGGGCTCTTGCTCATCACGTACACCGTGTCGGCCAGGAACACGGATTCGCGCAGGTCGTGCGTGACCAGGATGACGTTGAATTGCTGCTCCGCCTGCAGGTCGCGCAGCGTGCACCAGAGCTCCTCGCGCGTGAAGGCGTCGAGCGCGCCGAAGGGCTCGTCGAGCAGCAGCATCTGCGGCTCGTGGATGAGCGCGCGGCAGATGCTGGCGCGCTGCTGCATGCCGCCCGAGAGTTCCCAGGGGTACTTGTCCTCGTAGCCCGAGAGGCCCACCTTCTGCAGCAGGGCGCGGGCGCGCGCTTCGTAGTCCTTGCGCCGGGCCTTGAACTGCGAGCGGTGCGGCTCCACGATTTCGAGCGGCAGCAGCACGTTGTTCACCGTGGTGCGCCAGGGCAGCAGCGACGGGGCCTGGAAGGCCATGCCCGAGATCTTGAGCGGCCCCGTGACGGGCTGGCCGCCGATGCGGATGCGGCCGGTGGAGGGCATCTTCAGGCCCGTCGCCAGCTTCATGAAGGTGGACTTGCCGCAGCCCGAGGGGCCGACGATGGCGATGAACGCGCCGCGCTGCACGCGCAGGTCAATGGACTCCACCGCGAACTGGTTGGCGGCGCGCAGTTCGTCGTTGTAGGCGAGCCAGACGTCCTGGAAGTGGATGAAGGGGGAGTCTTCGGTCATTTTCAAGCCAAAGGAGCCGCAAGCGCTCTGGGGGCGAGCGCCGGCAGCTATCAAAACAGGAGTTGCCTACTTCTTGGGCCACACGTCGCGCGCGGCGGCAGCGGGCAGGAAGCTGCCGTTCCAAACCGCGTCGGGGTTCACGCGGGTCTTGGTGGCGTACACGTCCGAGACCTGCGACGCCATCAGCGACAGGCGCGTGGGTGCGGCTTGGCCGAAGCCCTCTGCGTGCGCGTCGGGGGTGTTGACCACGGTGTCGATGGCCAGCTGCAGGCGGCGCGTTTCGAGCCGCGTATCGACGATGCCGTCGCGTTCCTTCACGGTGGCGATGGCGGCGGCGGGCTGGGCCATGACCTCTTTCGCGCCCTTGGCGAAGGCTTGCAAAAACGCCTTGACGGCCGCCGGGTTCTCCTGGATCAGCTTGGGGCTCGCGATGATGGCGTTGCCGTAGAGCTTGACGCCATGGGTGGCAAAGGGCATCACCACCACGTCGGCGGCCTTCACGCCGCGTGCCTCCAGGTTGAGCAGGCTGGTGAAGGTGAAACCCGTGATGGCGTCGATGTCGCCGCGCACCAGCATGGTTTCGCGCAGCGGCGGGTCCATGCTGGTCCACTGCACGCTGCCCACCTGGTTGGCCTTGGCGAACAGCGGAAAGCCGCGCCGGCCCGCGTCGAACACGGGCGCGCCGAGCTTCTTGCCGGTGAGGTCGGCGGGTTGGGTAATGCCCGATTTCTTCAGCGCCATGACCGAGGCGGGCGTGTTGTTGTAGACCATCATCACCGCCACGGGCTTGTGGGGCACGTCGGGGTTGTTGGCGTGGAATTCCATCAGCGCGGCGAGGTCGGCGAAGCCCATGTCGTATGCGCCCGAGGCCACGCGCTGCACCACGCCGCCGGAGCCGCTGCCCGCGTCGATGGCCACGTCGAGGCCCGCTTCCTTGAAGTAGCCCTTGCTGGCGGGCAGCAGGAAGAACGCCGCGGGGCCCTCGAAGCGCCAGTCGAGCTGGAACTTGATGGGCGTGGCGGCCCGGGTGGGCGTGGCCAGGGTTGCGGCGGTGGCCAGGGCCAGCACGGTGTGCAGGAACAGTCGTTTTTGCATGGCGGTTTTCCTTTCGAGGGGTCGTGTCTTGAACGCTTCCACTTGGGCGGGAATGAACGCAAGCAGCGTGCCAGTCGCGCATGCACCAAGGTGGGGTGGTACGCGGTTTGCAAGAGTGCGCGGCGAGAGTAGAAGCGTTCAGCGCGCCAGCCGCGCGGGTCATTGCTCTTGCCTCGTCCACACCCACAGGAGCCAACGCATGACCTACACCCTCCACGAACTGGCCAAGGAGTCCCGCATGGGCGGGCCCGGCGAAGAGACCGATGCGCGCGAGGTGCGCGTCATCGACATCAGCGACTTCGAGGCGCGCAAGGCCGAGATCGCGGAGCAGCTCTGGGCTGCCTCGGTCGAGATCGGCTTCTTCCAGGTGTCCGGCCACGGCATTGCGCTGGGCGACATCAACGCCGCCTTCGAGCGCGCCGAGCGCTTCTTCGCCCTGCCGCGCGAAACCAAGGCCCAATGGCCCCTGGCGCGCAACGCGGGCTGGGAGCACAAGGCGCAGATCCGCCCCTCCACCCGGACGCCGGACCAGAAGGAGTCCTACCAGGTCACCCGCCCGCGCATGGACGGCCTGTGGCCCTCGGAGCAGGAGCTGCCCGGCTTCAAGGACGCCACGCTCGCCTTCGAGCGCCAGTGCTGGGAGGTGGGCATGCGCCTGCTCTCGTGCTTCGCCGACAAGCTGGGCTTTGTCGACGACTTCTTCACCCGCGCGCACGACCCGGCCACCCCGGCCTACCAGAGCACGCTGCGCATGCTGCATTACTTCGCCGTCGATCCCGCGCTGAAGGACGAGCTGGGCCTGTGGCGCGCGGGCGCGCATACCGACTTCGACTGCCTCACCCTGCTGTTCCAGCGCGCGGGGCAGGGCGGCCTGCAGGTGCTGCCCGGCAAGGACGTGGAAGGCCAGCGGTGGACGTCCGTGCCGCCCATCGAGGGCGTGATCACCTGCAACATTGGCGATATGCTCACGCGCTGGAGCGACGACCAGTTGCCCAGCAACTTCCACCGCGTGCGCAACCCCCTGCCGCACGAGTACCAGGGCGCGCGCTACAGCCTGGCCTTCTTCTGCCAGGCCAATGAAGATGCGGTGATCGAGGGCCCTGGCCGCAAGTACCCGCCCATCACCGGCGCGGAGTACCTGCGCCAGCGTATCAGCGCCAACTTCTCGAGCAAGTACTGAGCCCCAAAGGCTGGCAGGGCCTGCGGTGCGGGCGCTGCCAGCTATCCATTCAGAAGCAAAAAAGCCCGCGGCCCTTGGCGGGACGCGGGCTTTCGCGGTGTTGGCGGCTTACTGGCCGCGCCGTGCCGCCGCGCTGGCGACGGCCAGGGCCGTCATGTTGAGCACGCGGCGCACGGTGGCTGCGGGGGTGAGGATGTAGGCCGTGGCCGCGGTACCCATGAGGATGGGGCCCACGGTCACACCGCCGCTCGTGGTCGTCTTGAGCACGTTGTAGAGGATGTTGGCCGAGTCGATGTTCGGGCAGATCAGCAGGTTGGCCGAGCCCTTGAGCGTGGAGTCCGCCAGGTAGGTGCGGCGGATCCGGGGCTCGAGCGCGGCGTCGCCATGCAGTTCGCCGTCGCACTCGATCTCGGGGTGGCGGGCCACGAACAGGTCGCGTGCCGCGCGCATCTTCCGGGCCGAGGCGCGCTTGGACGAGCCGAAGCTCGAGTGCGACAGGAAGGCCACCTTGGCCGGCAGGCCGAAGCGCTGCACCTCCTGCACCGAGGCCCAGGCGATGTCGGCGAGCTGCTCGGCCGTGGGGTCCTCGTTCACGTAGGTGTCGGCGATGAACAGCGGGCCGCTGTTGGTCATCAGCGCGTTGAGCGCCGCGTACTGCGCCGCGCCGGGGGCGTGGCCGATGATGTTGTGGATGCGCTCCAGGTGCGTTTCGTAGGTGCCCACGAGGCCGCAGATCATCGCGTCGGCGTCGCCGAGCTTGACCATCAGCGAGGCGATGATGGTGTTGGAGCGGCGCACGGCGGCCTTGGCCACCTCGGGCGTGGCGCCGTCGCGCTTCATGAGCTGGTGGTAGTGCTCCCAGTACTGGCGGAAGCGCGGGTCGTCCGAGGGGTCGCAGATCTCCACATCCTTGCCGGGCTGCATGCGCAGGCCGGCCTTGGCGATGCGCGCGGCGATCACCGCCGGGCGGCCGATAAGGATGGGGCGCGCGATGCGGTCGTCGATGGCGATCTGCGCGGCACGCAGCGCGCGCTCGTCCTCGCCGTCGGCGTAGGCCACGCGCTTTTGCGCGTCGGGCAGCGCCTTGGCGGCATTGATGACCGGCCGCATGAGGATGCCGGTCTGGTACACGAAGCGCGAGAGGTTTTCCTTGTACGCCTCCATGTCGGTGATGGGGCGCGTGGCCACGCCCGACTCGGCCGCGGCCTGGGCCACGGCGGGCGCGATCTTGAGAATTAGGCGCGAGTCGAACGGCGTGGGGATCAGGTAGTCGGGGCCGAAGGTGAGTTCCTTGCCCGCATAGGCGTTGGCCACTTCTTCGCTGATGTCGGCCTTGGCCAGGTCGGCGATCTGGCGCACGCAGGCGAGCTTCATGGCCTCGGTGATCTTCGTGGCGCCGCAGTCCAGCGCGCCGCGGAAGATGTAGGGGAAGCACAGGACGTTGTTGACCTGGTTCGGGTAGTCCGAGCGGCCCGTGGCGATGATGCAGTCGGGGCGGATGGCCTTGGCCAGCTCGGGGCGGATCTCGGGCTCGGGGTTGGCCAGCGCCAGGATGATGGGCTTGTCGGCCATGGTCTTGACCATCTCGGCCGTGAGCACGCCGGGGGCCGAGCAGCCGAGGAACACGTCGGCGCCATTGACGACGTCGGCCAGCGTGCGGGCCTCGGTGTTCTGCGCGTAGCGGGCCTTGGATTCGTCGAGGTTGGTGCGGCCGGTGTGGATCACGCCCTTGGAGTCGACCATGAAGACGTTCTC
>JASLFM010000473.1 GCA_030150585.1 Acidovorax sp. | reverse complement strand
CGTTCCGCGCGCAGGGTGTCGATGTTCTTGCGGCGGTCGGTTTCTTGCTCCGAATCCGAGCGGCGCACCTGCCCGTGCACCTTGGACAGATCGTTGCCGCCGCCCGGGACCACGCTGGAGCTGTTGCCGGCCCCGTCGCCGCCCGTCATCGCCACCTTGAGCGGCGACGAGAAATAGGCGGCAATCCCCTGCAGCTCGCCCTTGGCCGTGGAGCCCAGCAGCCACATGAGCAAAAAGAAGGCCATCATGGCCGTCACGAAGTCGGCGTAGGCGATCTTCCAGGCGCCACCGTGGGCGGCATGGCCGCCCTTCTTGACGCGCTTGATGATGATGGGCTGGAGCTTTTTGTCGGCCATAAGGCTCTCGCGCAGGGCTTATTTCTTGCCCTTCACGTGGGCTTCCAGCTCGGCGAAGCCAGGGCGGTCGGTCGAGAACAGCACCTTGCGCCCGAATTCGATGGCCGTGGCCGGGTTGTAGCCCTGCATGCTGGCCAGCAGCGTGGTCTTGATGCACACCAGCTCCTTGGCCGCGTCTTCCGCCTTCTGCTCCAACAGGCCGGCCAGCGGCTCCACCAGGCCGTAGGCCAGCAGAATGCCGAGGAATGTGCCCACCAGCGCCGAGGCGATCATGCCCCCGAGCACCGCGGGCGGCTGGCCCACGGAACCCATGGTGTTCACCACGCCCAGCACGGCTGCCACGATACCGAAGGCGGGCAGGGCGCCGGCCAGGCGCGTGAGCGCGGCGACCGGGGCATGGGCCTCCTGGTGGTGGGTCTCGATCTCGCTGTCCATCAGCGCCTCGATCTCGTGCGCGTTCAGGTTGCCCGACACCATCATGCGCAGGTAGTCGGTGGTGAATTCGACCACGTGGTGGTCGGTGCCCACGGCGGGGAATTTGGTGAAGATGGGCGACTCATGGGGCGCCTCCACGTCCTTTTCGATCGCCATGAGCCCTTCCTTGCGGGCTTTTTGGAGGATTTCGTAGAGCATGGACATCAGCTCCATGTACCGCGCCTTCGTGTACTTGGAGCCTTTGAACACCTGCGGCAGGGCACCGAAGGTGGATTTGAGCACCTTGGGCTGGTTGTTTACGATGAAGGAGCCCAGGGCGGCCCCCCCGATGGTGATCATTTCGAAGGGCAAAGCCTCCAGGAGCACCTTGATGTTGCCGCCATGGGCCACGAACACGCCGAAGACGCATCCGAAGGTGAGGAGGTAGCCGAGGATGACGAACATGGAAGCGGTTCAGGAGCGTGGGCGGGTCGGTGGGGCAGGCAAACGTATCAATAGTATCGGATTGAACGGGCCTCACTTGAGCCAAGGTAGCCCAGGCGATGATTGTGGCAGTGCCCATAGGGTGCTACGGCGTGAAATGAAGGTACTTCACGAGCCAGATCGGCCAAGCTTGGTCGCATGCATGGCGGCAGCGCGTGCCTTACATTGAGGCCCTCATCGGCATTGTGCTGGACACATCGCCACGGCGCGCGGCGGGAACATCATCGGCGGCGGTGATTGGTCCGAGGACCGTTTGATTCCGGACTTTGTCCGGGCCGTCATGGGCGGCGGAACGCTGACATTGCGGTATCCGGACGCTACGCGGCCATGGCAGCATGTCCTAGCGCTTGTCCATGGCTACCTCGTCATTCTGGCGGGACTGGTTTCTGGCAATCCCGCCAAGGTGGCGAAGGCATGGAATCTTGGCCACCACGACACTGGGCAGTATTCGGTGCGCGATGTGCTCGAACGGATGGGGCGATGCTGGAAACGGCCCGCCTTCGACTGGATAGACCAGCCCCTGCCCGAAGCACGGGCGCTGGCGATCGACAGCTCCATGGCCCGCCATGAACTCGGCTGGGTGCCTGGGTGGAGCACCGAGCGCGCGATCCAGGAAACGGGCTGCTTGGTACCGCGACTACTATGCGGCCCCGGAGCGCGCGCGAGACATCACGCTGGCGCAGATCAACGCATGGCGCGAAGCCATTCGCTGACGCGACATGGGGTTTAGCCTGGCAGCCAGGCCCGCAGCCAGCTTTGCAGGTGCGCGCCTTCCAGCATCCAGTGCTGGTGCACGGTGTTTCGCAGCGCATCGCCCGCCGCCGCCGTGGCGTCCAGGTCGGCCAGGTGCATGCGGATGGCCTCCATCCAGTCCTTGTAGCGGTTCTTCACGCGCGTTGCGGGCAAGCCGCACTGGTAGGCAGCCACGTCGCTGCACACCACGGGATAGCCGCAGGCGCCGTACTCCAGCAGCTTGAGGTTGCTCTTGCAGTCGTTGAACAGGTTCTGCTCCAGCGGGGCGATCGCCAGATCGAGGTTCAGGTTGGCGAGCTTGTGCGGGTAGGCCTCGATGCCGACAGGGGCGTGGTGCTCGTGCAGGTACTTGCGCATGGGCTCGGGGCACATGCCGAGGAACACCCATTCCACTTCGTCCGCCAGGGCCTTGACCACGTCTGCGATCAGCTCCAGGTCGCCCTGGTGGCTCGCGCCGCCCGCCCAGCCCACGCGTGGGCGTCGGCCCTGGCGCCGCAGGCTGACGAGGCGGCTCCAACGGCTGGGCGGCAAGCGGTTGGACTCCACGCGAATGTCTCGGTGCAGTTTCGCAAGCGCGTTGGCCAGCGGGGCGGTGGAGACCACGAGGCGATCCGTCAGATTCAGCCAGCGCCGTAGCACGCGGCCCATGTCTTGCGGGAGCTGGCCCCGGTGCCCGTTCTTCATGGGCAGGTTGAGCAGGTAGTCGTCCAGCTCGGCCACCTTGAAGGCCTGGGTGAACGGCGCGGTGCGGCGCACCATCTCGAACTGCGTGTCGTCCACTAGGCGCTGCAGCACCCAGGCATCGGGCCGCAGGCGCTCCATCTCGACCGGGCCATAGTGGTATTCGCTCACCCGCACGTCCGCCAGCCCCGCCTCGGCCATGCCCTGGCCGGGGTGGATGATGCGGTAGTGGCCGCAGCCGAAGGCGTCGGCGTTCACTGCCAGTACCACCGGCAGCGGGCGCCACGGCAGCGGGTTCCAGTTCAGGCGTGCGTCGGTCTCCACGGCGAATTCCGTGGACTGCAGCGACAGGTTGCGGTTGTAGGCTGGGTCGTTTGCCAACGTGGGGAGCCAGCGGCGGTACATCGCATCCTGCGCGCTCTCGCGCTGCTGCGCGAACGCTTTGGGCAATGATGTGGCCAGGGTCGCCCCTTTCTCGTGCAGCAGCATGGCGTGGGGCGTCCACACGGTGAGGTAGCCCGCCGCGCGTGCGCGCAGGCACAAATCCATGTCGCCGCAGATCAGCGGGAACGCCTCGGCGTCCATGCCGCCCAGCTCGTCGTAGAGCGCACGGCGCACCATCAGGCAGGCCGCGCTCACGGCGCTGTAGTTCTGGTCGACTTCCAGCCGGTGCATATAGCCCGGAGCATCCGCCTCAGCCCCGGAAAACGGATAGCCCGCCATGCCGTGCAGCCCGAGCAGCAGTCCGGCGTGCTGCACCTGGCCGTTGGGGTAGAGCAGCTTGGCACCCACCACGCCCACCTCGGGGCGCTGGGCGTGGTTGAGCAGCGCGTCCAGCCAATCGCCTTGCACGATGGCGGTGTCGTTGTTCAGCAGCACCAGGTAGTCACCGCGCGCCTCACGCGCCGCGAGGTTGTTCATGGCGGCGTAGTTGAACGGCTGCGGATGGCGTAGTACGCGGATGCGCTCCTCGCCCAGCGCGGCCAGGCCATCGAGCCAGGCGCAGGCAGACGGGTCGGTGCTGCCGTTGTCCACCAGCAGGATCTCGTAGTGCGGGTAGGCGGTCTTTTCCAGCAACGAGCTGACGCAGCGCTCCAGCAGGACGAATTGGTCCTTGGTGGGGACGATGATGGACACAAGCGGCTGCGCCGGGTGCCCATAGAGGATGCGGTAGCGGCCGGGCAAGGCGGCATCGACCGTGGCGTTGTCGTAGCCGCGCGCGCGCAGGTGCTTGGCGATGGCCGCTAGCTCGTGCGCGTTGTTCGCCAGCGGCGGCGCGTGGGTGATCAGCAGGGGCTCGTGTACGTGGGCCAGACCGTCCAGCCCGCCGGTTTCGATCAGGCGCAGCAGCAGCTCGAGCTCCGGCGCCTGCGCGTAGGCGGGGTCGAACCCGCCTGCTCCCAGGAATACGTCGCGGCGGAACAGCCAGTGCCGCGCCATGGTCGCGGGGCAGGACAGCAGCATGTCCAGGTTGAAGTCAGGGCGGAACAGGGGGGTGAGATCGCCCGCATCGGTCTGCGCCAGCGCATCTGCAGCCACGGCGCGGCACTGCGGAGCATCGCGCAATTGCAGCGCCAGCATGGGCAGGCCCGAAGGGGTGAAGCGATCGCCCGCATCGACCATCAAAACCCAGTCGCAGGGCTCTGCCTGCACCCGCTGGTGAATGGCATCGGGCGTATCTATCGACACCCAGCGCAGCAGCGATGGCATCGCGGGCTGGAGATCCGCGAGGCTCTGCACCGTAACGGCCAGGGCCTCATCACCTTGCCCCGTGGAGCGGATGAAGACGGCCAGCGTGGGAGCCGCTTCGGCCAAGCGTTCGGCCATCAGGCGCGCTTGCGCCGGGCTCGGCGTGCGCTGGCATAGCCATTGCGCAAGAGGGGCCTGCGCATAAGAGGCGGCAATGGCGGCTTCCTTTTGCTGGCGCTCGCGTTCAGGCAAGGCGGCATGGGCCAGGGCGGCGGTTTGCGTGGCATGGATGAAGTTCTTGACGCACTCCAACGCCTCGGCATGGTTGCTGACGATCCGCTCTTTCCAGTCTTCTTCCATGGGCGGAATCGGGGTCGTCTCTATCGCAGACTCCGCTATTTTGATGATGCCGAGGCTGTCCATCTTGAACTGCTGGAGGTACTCGGTTTCCACGAAAATAGGCGGGCAGCCACAGTAATAGGCCTCTGTGGCCATGCTGGATGGCTCAAAGCAATACAGTGCTTCTGTCGAGCGCAAGATATGCGCAATCTCCTCGGGTGAACGAGGAGTGTCTTGGCACAGATTGATGCCGTTGTTTTTTATGGCATCGGGGATTTTACCGCCAAACTTCAGGTATTTGTGAGCGTAGTAGCAAAATCCTTTTCTGGACCCCGGAGCCACCTTGAGGGCATTGAAAATCCGTCTGTCAACCGTGGGGACGAAAAGCTTGCCGCAGGTGGGCTCGCTTTGTAAAACCCATTCACCCCAATGGAACACCATTTCATGGCTGCGGATGCTTGCCTCGCCCCCCAGGTGCCCAGCTTGGTTGAGCAGCCAGCGAACCACCAAATTTCCATGCAGCGGGTTACCCTCAATGGTTTCCGGGTACACAACAATAGGTGTGCGCCCGGTGCGAATGTGTTTTTCCTGGATTTCGGGCGTGAGCAAAGGGGTTCGAAGCCAGGGGCTTTGGATTTCTGTTGTGATGTATGCCTCGTAGCCCAGCTCATTGAGGATATGGCACAGATAGTGGAGCGCTCGTGGCCCTGCGGTTTTCTGTGTGAAATTGGGGCTTGCAATGTAGTAGGGGGCGTGGCGGCTGTAAGAAAAATCCGTGCCAGGTTGGTGTATTCTCATGGGCACAATTCCTTCCAGGAAATCACCTTGACTTTCCGATTCAAGTCGAGAATGAGGTTTTTCAGGTAAGGTTCCTGGTTTTTTTCGGAACTGAGAATGACATAGTCAATGCCGGTATGCGAGGCAAGGTCTTCCGTGGGCATAATGGGTATGCCCAGCAATGCCATGTGCTGCCGTTTCTTGTTGGATTCAAGGCAGCAGACGACGTGGAGCCCATGCTCACGCGCCTCGTTGAGCAGCAGGGATGCAATGAAAACGCTGCCCAGGATGGCAATGTTGGATTCTTTGGGAATACTGGCCAGCCAGTTTTCTTGGCGAAGGCGGGCCTGGGCCCAGCTGTATAGGATGCGGGTAGCAGTGGAGTATTTCGGTTCCGGTGGCTGCAAACGGTCTAGCAGGCGCTTGCATGCATCTTTTCCATAGTGAGAAAGCAAGATGGCCGTCGATAGAAGCTGGTACTGCGGTGCAGGTTCTAAGGCTACTTTCTTATCGAAAAGCGTTGAAATCTTGCGGATGACCTGGCTGGGCGGTGTTTTTTCAGGTACTGTGGCAATTAAGTGCTGCACTTCATAATGCACGGCAAACGCATCCACGGCAGAGCGTGTATCATTTGATATGAATTTTTGCGTGCGTATGGTCTTCTTTATTTTTCGATAAGCATTGAAGACATCGAGGGAGGGATCGGTGGAGTACGTGTCTTGCTGGCTGTGCCTTCTGTACTTAAAAAGGGGCTCGTTGATGAACGCAATCTTCCCCTTGGCATTGAGCCCAATGAGCGTCAGGATGTCATCTCCACCATGGATATTCTGCATGCCCTTGGGCCGGGTACCGCCGTAGTAATTGTAGTCAACCCCTGGATTTTTCCTGTGATCTTGCCGGAACATCAGCGTGCAGGGGAAGGGCCATACCTGATGGAAAAGGAAATCAGCCAGAAACGCTCCGCGCTCATGGATTTGCTCTTCGCCCGGCGGGTGCCAGTAATCCTGGATGGTAGTTCCATCCTTGTTGATGATTTTTAAGTTGGTCCAGACACCAATGATGCCGGGGTCTGAATCCATGAGCTGCATTTGCCTCTCCAACATATTGGGGAGCATGATGTCGTCATCGAAGGTGATGAGAAGACGCTCGCCACGTGCTATTTTGACGGCAGATGCACCATTGAAATAGGCAGACAAACCTGGTGAATTTCTAATATACCGAATTCTGTCATCCTTGTAGCTCAGTACGACATGCGGTGTCTCGTCTGTGCTGCCATTGTCAAGAATGAGAAATTCGAAATTCCGATAGGTCTGCGCAAGAATGCCTTGTATGGCTTCCCTCAGGTAAGTGCCGCCTCTGTTGTAGGTTAGCAATGCGATGGTGAGCGGTATCTTGTCTGCCATATGAATAATTATTGAATGCGCCTGCCAAACTATGTAAGGGTGATTGTTTATCGCGGATCGAGTTGAATGATTCTTCGCCTAGGGTATTGCTGGGCCAATAGAGATGCAATGGATTGTGCTGCAGCATGCGCGGCCATGATCACGATGGGAACCTCACCCTGTTGTCGGCAAGCCCCTGGGCAGGAGACTGCACCCGATACCCCGCCATGGTGCGGCCTTGTTTGGATGGATCGGAATCCACGAGGGTCAGCACGCTCATGCCGCCAAATAGATTCTCGGCTATCATTCTTTGCATTTGGCTTCCTGTTCCCCAGATGATAATTCCATTAATCGTCTTTGCAGAGGTAAGGGTTTCACGTGCTTGGGTCAGCCATGAGTGCAGTCGCGCATCTTCTTTGCGGATATAGGCCTCCACGGCATGGTCTTTTGGCGCCCTTTGCGGGGCGTTGAAAATGCCTGTGGCCTCTCTTTTCAGGATAGACCAGCAAACAGGGTATGAAATGCCCTGGGATAATTGCAGCGTGGCGCGCTCATGGACGATGGAGTGCAGGCCAATTGGAGCACCTGCATTCGATAGATCCGACAAGGAAAAGTGATTGATGTGTTCCGGATCAAAATAATAAAAGGGTACATTGGGGTTTTCCGGGTAACCGAGACGATCCGGTGTCTCTACGTATAGAAAACCATTCTCACGCAGCAGCGATGTCGCATGACGGATCCCTTCAAGGGGATGCCAGAGGTGTTCCAGTACGTGGCTGAGGATGACGGCATCTGCCTGCTGCTGCAATGACGCAGGCAGATCATCCAGGGTTCCTTGCCACGCATCGATACCTTGCGCTCGCAGTATGTCAATACATCGTGGGTCGGGGTCTATGGCGATGAGGCGGATATCAGGGCGTAAAAGTCCTGTGGTTGCCAGCAGATCCCCGCTTCCTGCACCTATATCGACGAGGGTGCCATGGGGTGGAATCTGGGGGAGAAATCGGTTGGCACGGTCTGCCAAAGGGCCATGCGGAACTGGTGCAGTGCCGGGCTTGATTCTTTGTGGCGCGGAATAGATCCAATTCTTTTGGTAGCGCGCCAAATAATCCTCGGGGCCTGCGTCTGAACTGGCGTACACGAATCCGCAACCCAGGCAGCGCGCGATTACTGTTTGTGCGGGCAGGGAAGAATCATCGAACAGGGTGTAGTGCATGGTGCGCAGAATCTTCTTCTGCGGCGTATCGCACAAAGGGCAAGGCCTGCTCATATGGGCATTTCTCTGGGGGTTACGGGCGTGCCTAGCCTGGCCATGGCAAGGAGCTGCTGGACCAGCTCCGCAGGCGTCTCCGCCTTGCGGTGCTGCTGCGCGAGGTAATCCGACGGGGCATATCCCCAGGCCACCAGCAGGAAGGGAAGCCCGGCTTGCGCGGCGGCGGTGGCGTCTTCGGGGCGGTCGCCAACGTAGGGGGCCGGTGTCTCATGCTTGCCGCTCTGCGTGCCAAGCAGG
>JASLFM010000218.1 GCA_030150585.1 Acidovorax sp. | reverse complement strand
CGGCACGGCGAAGCGGCGCACCCGTGCCAGCCCGGCCTGGTCCGGCGCGTCGATGACGAACAGGCGCGATGCCGGCGCGGCCAGGTAGCCGTGTTCGGCCCCTGCCGGGATGACGATGCCGCAGGCCGTATCGACGAAGGCCGCGCGCCCGGCGATCTCCAGCTCCATGCGGCCGTGCAGCGCGTACAGGATCTGCGCATGGCCGTGCGCGTGCGCGCCGTGCTCGCCGCTGTAGCGGCGCACAGAGCCACTGGGCTCCAGGAGCGGACGGACCTCTAAGAACGTGTTCACGATGGGCCAAATAGTAGTAGGAACGGCCCGGCCCCGACGGGATAATGCCCCGGCCCTTCCCGTCCGACCCCGCCTGCCCATGCCCGAACAAGCCCCCTCCTCCCCCGCGCCGCGCCGCAGCTGGCTGGACACCCTGCGCGTCTACACCGAACCGGCCAGCCTGCGCATGCTGGCGCTGGGCTTTTCCGCCGGGCTGCCGCTGCTGCTGGTGCTGGGCACGCTGTCGTTCTGGCTGCGCGAGGCGGGCATTGACCGCACCACCATCGGCTACCTGAGCTGGGTCGGCCTGGCCTACGCCTTCAAGTGGGTGTGGTCCCCGCTGGTGGACCGCATGCCGCTGCCGCTGCTCACGCGCTGGCTGGGGCGGCGGCGCAGCTGGCTGCTGCTGGCGCAGGGCATGGTGGTGGCCGGGCTGGTGGGCATGGCCTTCAACGACCCGCAGCAGGCCCTGAGCCCGCTGGTGTGGTGCGCGCTGGCGGTGGCTTTTGGCTCGGCCACGCAGGACATTGCCCTCGACGCCTTCCGCATCGAGTCGGCCGACGCCGACCGCCAGGCGGCCCTGGCCGCCACCTACCAGACGGGCTACCGCCTGGCCATGATCTGGGCCGGCGCGGGCGTGCTGTGGCTGGCCGCGCGCTCCGAAGCCAGTGGCGTGACCGGCTACCAGGCCAGTGCCTGGCACATGGCCTACCTGGCCATGGCGGCATCGATGGCGGTGGGCGTGCTCACCGTGCTGCTCTCGCCCGAGCCCACACCGCGCCCGCTGCCGCCTGCACGCGGCCTGGCCGAGTGGCTGCGCGGCGCGCTGGTCGATCCGTTTGCCGACTTCATTGGCCGCTACCGCTGGCACGCGCTGCTGGTGCTGGGGCTGATCGCGGTGTACCGCATCGCCGACGTGGTGATGGGCATCATGGCCAACCCGTTCTACGTGGACATGGGCTTCACCAAGGACGAGGTGGCCGCCGTGACCAAGGTCTACGGCGTGGTGATGACGCTGGGCGGCGCCTTCGTGGGCGGCGCCATGGCCATGCGCTGGGGCGTGATGCGCGTACTCATGCTCGGGGCGCTGCTGTCGGCGGGCAGCAACCTGCTGTTCGCCTGGCTGGCCACGCGCGGGCACGACCTGTACGGGCTGATCTTCGTCGTCAGCGCCGACAACCTGGCCGGCGGCATCGCCTCGGCGGCGTTCATCGCCTACCTGTCGAGCCTGACCAACGTGCAGTACTCGGCCACGCAGTACGCGCTGTTCAGCTCCATGATGCTGCTGTTCCCGAAGTGGCTGGCGGGCTTCTCGGGGCGCTTCGTCGATGCCCACGGCTACGCCGACTTCTTCACCGCCACCGCGCTTCTCGGCCTGCCGGTGCTGCTGCTGGTGGCACTGGCGTCCAGGGTAAAAAGTGCTGCCAGCCCTTGATGGGCAAGCGCTGGCAGCTATCGAAACGAAAGCATCTTTACCCGTGCTTTACATCCGCTTCAACACCGCGAGATACCCACCCTGCAGGATGGCCGCATGAACACACACCTGTTGATGATCGAAGACGACCATCGCCTGGCGCAGATGGTCGCCGAATACCTGGGCCACAACGGGCTGCAGGTGGCGCACCAGGCCGATGGCGCCAGCGGGCTGGCACAGTTGCAGAGCCCCGACGCAGGGAACCTGCCGGATCTGGTGATCCTCGACCTGATGCTGCCCGACATGGACGGGCTGGAAGTGTGCCGCCGCATCCGCGCCCTGCCCGGCCCGGCGGCGCAGGTGCCGGTGCTGATGCTCACCGCCAAGGGCGACCCGATGGACCGCATCATCGGCCTGGAACTGGGCGCCGACGACTACCTGCCCAAGCCCTTCGAGCCGCGCGAGCTGCTGGCGCGCATCCGCGCCATCCTGCGCCGGCGCGGCGATGGCGGCACGCCGGCCGCGGGCCAGTCGCTGCGCTTCGGCTCGCTGGAGATCGACCGCGACGCGCGCACCGTCACCGTGGGCGGGCAGGTGGCTGACCTGACCTCGTACCAGTTCGACCTGCTCGTCACCCTGGCCGAACGCGCCGGCCGCGTGCTGACACGCGACCAGATCATGGAAGCCGTGCGCGGGCGCGAACTGGAGGCGTTTGACCGTTCCATCGACGTGCACATGGGCCGCATCCGCGCCGCCATCGAGGCCGACCCGAAAAGCCCCAAACGCATCCTGACCGTGCGTGGCGTGGGCTACGTCTTCGCCAAGCAGCAAGACTGACCAGGACCCGCCCGACGATGCTCCGTAGCCTCTACCGCCGCCATCTCTACGTTCGCATCTGGCTCGCGGTGGTGATCGCAGTCGCGGTCATCAGCGTCGCCTTCGGCTGGCTCTGGCACTTCAACGCGGAACAGGGCCTGCCCGAGCGCGAAGTCGTCATCCGTAGCGAGCAGGGCGACGTGCTGGGCCACGTGCGGACGCG
>JASLFM010000435.1 GCA_030150585.1 Acidovorax sp. | reverse complement strand
CGATATCGGCACCAGCGTTCTGTATGCCGTCAAGGAGGTGTTCGGCGCGGGCCACGTGCCCTTCACACCCGACAATGTCTACGGCGTGCTCTCGATCCTCTTCTGGACGCTGACCGTCATCGTCTCGGTCAAGTACGTGGTTCTCGTGCTGCGAGCCGACAACCACGGCGAGGGCGGCCTTATCGCGATGCTCGCGCTGGCATCGCAGGCCGTGCGGGACAAGCCTCGGCTGCGGGCCCTGTTGCTGGGCGTGGGTATCTTCGGCACTTCGCTGTTCTATGGCGATGGCGTAATCACCCCGGCGATCTCGGTGCTCTCCGCCGTCGAGGGGCTGGAAATCGTTTCGCCCCATTTCACGCGCTATGTGATTCCGCTCACGCTGCTCGTGCTGTTCTGCCTGTTTGCGGTGCAAAAGCGCGGCACGGGCGGCATTGGCCGTTTCTTCGGTCCCATCACGCTGACCTGGTTCCTCAGCATTGCGGCATTGGGGGTTTCTCACATCGTGGGACATCCCGAAATCCTCGGCGCGCTCAGCCCGCACCATGCACTGGGCTTCATTTGGCGCAACCCGGTCACAAGCTTCATCATCCTGGGCGCCGTGGTGCTGTGCGTCACGGGTGCGGAGGCGCTCTACGCCGACCTGGGCCACTTCGGCAAGAAGCCTATCCGCCTGGCCTGGTTCGGCGTGGCCATGCCAGCGCTCACGCTCAACTATTTCGGGCAGGGCGCGCTGCTGCTGGCCAACCCCGAAGCCGTGAAGAACCCGTTCTTCATGCTCGCGCCCGACTGGGCGCTGCTGCCGCTCGTGGTGCTGGCCACCATGGCCACGGTGATCGCGTCGCAGGCCTTGATCACGGGCGCGTTCAGCGTGACCAAGCAGGTGATCCAGCTGGGTTACCTGCCGCGCCTGAACATCCAGCACACCAGCGTGCGCGACACGGGGCAGATCTATATGCCCTTCGTGAACTGGAGCCTGTTCGTCGCCATCGTGCTGGCCGTGGTCATGTTCCGTTCCAGCAGCAACCTCGCGGCGGCCTATGGCATCGCCGTGACGCTGGACATGCTCATCACGACCACGCTGACCTTTTTCGTGATCCGCTACAGCTGGCACTACCCGCTGCTGCTCTGCGTGGCGGCCACGGGCTGGTTCTTCGTGATCGACCTGGCCTTCTTCGGCTCCAACCTGCTCAAGCTGTTCCAGGGCGGCTGGTTCCCGCTGCTCATCGGTGGCGGCGTGTTCACGCTCATGATGACCTGGAAGCGCGGGCGGGCGCTGCTCAACGAAAAACGCCGCGCTGACGCAATCGACCTCAAGGACTTCCTCACGGCTGTCTTCGTGAACCCGCCCACGCGCGTCGCGGGAACGGCCGTGTTCCTCACGGGTGAGCCGGGCGTCGTGCCCAACGCACTGCTGCACAACCTCAAGCACAACAAGGTGCTGCACCAGCAGAACCTGTTCGTGACGGTGCACAACCACGAGGAGCCGTGGATCGGCCTGGACAAGCGCCTGCAGGTGGAGCCCCTGGGCTGCGACTGCTGGCAGGTGACCGTGCACTACGGCTTCAAGAACGACCCCGACGTACCGCGGGCGCTCCAGCAGATGCGGGGCCGCGGCTGCGAGCTTGATGCCATGACGACGAGCTACTTCCTGTCGCGCGACGTGGTCATCCCCACAATTGGCAGCGGCATGGCGCCCTGGCGCGAAAAGCTCTTTGCGCAGATGCACCACAACGCAAGCGGCGTGGCCGACTTCCTGAACCTGCCGAGCAATGCGGTGGTGGAGCTGGGCTCGAAGATCGAGATCTAGGCGGTGACAGAATCGCAGCCATCATGCGATTCTTCAAAGACTTGAGCCTATCGGCCTTCACCGCTGGTTTCGTGGCCGTGCTCGTCGGCTTCACCAGCTCGGTGGCCATCGTGTTCCAGGCCGCCCAGGCCTTCCAGGCCACGCCTGCACAGATTACTTCCTGGATGTGGGCGCTGGGTCTGGGCATGGGGCTGTGTTCACTCGTGCCTTCGCTGCTGCTGCGCCAGCCGGTCATGGTGGCGTGGTCCACGCCGGGCGCGGCTGTGCTGGCCACGGCGGGACTCGCGGGCGGTTTTTCCATGGCCGAAGCTGTGGGCGCCTTCATGGTCAGCGCGCTGCTCATTACGCTGGCCGGCGCCACGGGCTGGTTCGAGCGCGTCATGAACCGTATCCCCATGGAAATCGCGGCCGCCCTGCTCGCGGGCGTGCTCGCGCGCTTCGGCCTGCAGGCGTTCGCGGCTGCGCAAATGGCGCTGCCGCTGGTGCTGCTCATGCTGGGCAGCTACCTCGCGGCGCGGCGGCTGCTGCCGCGCTATGCAGTCGTCGTCACGCTCGCGGTGGCCATTGCCTTCGTGGCGCTGCGCGGGGACATGCGATGGTCGGCCGTGCAGTTCGAGCTGGCCGTACCCCAGTTCACGGCGCCGCAGTTCAGTGTGCCCGCACTCGTCAGCCTGGCCCTGCCGCTGTTCGTGGTCACCATGGCGTCGCAGAATCTGCCCGGCGTGGCCGTGATGCGCGCTACGGGCTACGACATGCCCGTGTCGCGGCTCATCACCATGACGGGGCTGGCCACGCTGGTGCTGGCGCCGTTCGGGGCCTTCGCGCTGAACTTCAGCGCCATCACGGCGGCCATTTGCATGGGGCCGGAAGCGCACGAGGACCGGGCCAGGCGCTATACGGCCGCTGTGTCGTGCGGCCTGATCTATGTGGTGATTGGCGTCTTTGGCGCGGTTATTACGGGGCTGCTCACCGCGTTTCCCAAGGAATTGGTCGTTGCCATTGCGGGCCTGGCCCTGCTGGGCACCATCGGCAATGGCCTGGCGTCGGCCCTGCGCGATGAAGCGCACCGCGAGGCGGCGCTCATTACTTTCCTTGTCACCCTCAGCGGGGTGGTGGTAGCGGGCGTGGGTTCGGCGTTTTGGGGTGTGGTCGCCGGCAGCCTTGCGCTGTTTGTGCAACAGTATGGGCGCGAGCGCGCCTCAGGCATTTGACGAGTGCTCGACTTCTTTCCCCTACAGACCACCCTTATGAAACTGCTATTCGTTGCCGATCCGCTGGAGTCGTTCAAGATCTACAAGGACACCACCTTCGCCATGATGCGCGAGGCACAGCGGCGCGGCCACACGATCGCGGCTTGCGAGCCTCAGGATATCGTCTGGCAGCGGGGGGCGCGTGTGCTGGCGCGCGTGCGCGACATCACTCTCACGGGCGATGCGCAGCTCTGGTTTGCGCAGCAGCCCGAGCGCACTGCGGCATTGGCCGACTTCGATGCGGTACTCATGCGCAAGGACCCGCCGTTCGACAGCGAGTATTTCTATGCCACGCACCTGCTTGAACAGGCCGAGCGCGAAGGCGCCAAGGTGTTCAACAAGCCGAGAGCGCTGCGCGACCACCCGGAAAAGCTGGCCGTGATGGAGTTTCCGCAGTTCATCGGTCCCACGCTTGTGACGCGCAACCCCGAGGACATCCGTGCGTTCCACGGGGAGCACCAGGACATCATCCTGAAGCCGCTTGACGGCATGGGCGGCATGGGCATCTTCCGCGTCAAGGCCGACGGTCTGAACCTGGGCAGCATCATCGAAACCCTGAGCCGTAACGGAGCCCAGAGCGTGATGGTGCAGAAGTTCTTGCCGGAGATCGTCCAGGGCGACAAGCGGGTCCTGATCATTGGCGGCAAGCCTGTCCCTTATTGCCTGGCGCGCATTCCGCAGGGCTCGGAGGTGCGCGGCAACCTGGCTGCTGGCGGCAAGGGCGTGGCCCGGCCCCTGTCGGCCCGGGACTGGGAGATTGCCGAGGCGCTCGGCCCCGTTCTGCTGAGCCGGGGGTTGCTGCTGGCAGGCGTGGACGTGATCGGTGACTGCGTCACCGAGATCAATGTGACCAGCCCGACCTGCTTCCAGGAAATTCACGACCAGACGGGCTGCGATGTCGCCGTGCTGTTTGTGGATGCACTGGAGCATGCCGTGTCCAGCGCCGCGTAGCGCCGCGAGTTTGTTCCCGGCCTCCCTTTTCAATGCTATAGTTGCGGGCTTCGCTCTTCAGAGCCACCGACTGGTGAATTTGGAAGGCGAAGGGAGGTCGAAAACTTTCTTCCTCATTGGGGCTTGGCTGCAAAAGTTGGGCTACAATGGAGGGCTTCGCTGCTTAGAGGTGTGCTGCTGTGATGGTGGTGCTGATCGAGGTGGCGGGGCGAAAAGAAGTTGGGCTTGAGTTGCAATCGGAGTGAAATCCGGTATATAATTCAAGGCTT
>JASLFM010000404.1 GCA_030150585.1 Acidovorax sp. | reverse complement strand
CCGGCGACGGGTGGGCCTTTTTTTGGGGCTGGGTTGTAATCGGCCCATGCATTGGCACACCGTCACCCCCGAACCCAGCCTGCTGGGCGAATCCCCGTTCTGGATGGCCGAGGAGGGCCGCCTTTACTGGGTCGACATCGCAGGCCGCGCGCTGCTGCGCGTGGCGCCGCAGGGCGGTGCCGTGCAGCGCTGGCCCCTGCCCAGCGAGCCCGGCTGCGCGGCGCCCGTGCAAGGCGGCGGCTTCGTGATCGCGCTGCGCGACGGCATCTACCGCGCGCGAGAGTGGGCGGGGCCGCTCGAATGCATCGCCCGACTGCCCTACGATCCCGCCACCCAGCGCGCCAACGACGGCAAGTGCGATGCCCTGGGCCGCCTGTGGGTCGGCACGGTGCACGAGGGCCGCCCGCGCCAGCCGCTGGCCGCGCTGTACTGCGTGGATGCGCGTGCGCCGGGCGCACCGCGCGTGAGCCGCGTGCTGCAGGGGGCCACCACCTCCAACGGCCTGGCCTGGTCGCCCGACCAGCGCACCCTGTACTGGGCCGACACGCCCACGCACCGCATCACCGCCTTCACCGTGGAGCCGGGTGCCACGGCTCTGGGCGCGCCGCGCACGCTGCATGCCTTTGCGCCCCAGGGTGAAGGCGTCTATGGCGGCCGCCCCGACGGGGCCTGCGTCGATGCCGAAGGCGCGTACTGGAGCGCCTGCTACGAGGGCGCGCGCGTGCTGCGCATCGCCCCCACGGGCGAAGTGCTGGCGGAGCTGCCACTGCCCGCGCAGTGCCCCACCATGCCCTGCCTGGGCGGTCCCGATGGACGCACGCTGTTCGTGACCACGGCCCGCCAAGGCCGCCCCGCCGGGGAACTGGCGCACCACCCGCAATCGGGCTGCGTGTTCGCTGCGCGCGTGGCGGTGCCGGGGCTGCCGGTGGCCCGCTTTGCCGTGGCGGACTGAGCGCCCAAGCACGCTCACGCCGCGCGTTCAAAAAATTCACGGCGGCCCATGGCCCCCTCGGCCGGCACCGGCGCTACGATGGCCGGTATGGACTCCGCCCTTGCCACCACCATCGAGCGCGTACGCGCCGCCGTTGCCGACCAGACCCCGCTGCGCATCCGCGGCGGCGGCACCAAGGACTTCCATGGCGGCAGGCCCCTGTCGGGCGAGGTGCTCGACACCCGCGCGCTCACGGGCATCGTGAGCTACGAGCCCAGCGAACTGGTCGTCACCGCCCGCGCGGGCACGCCACTGACCGGGCTGGAGGCGCTGCTCGCGGCCCAGGGGCAGAGCCTGCCGTTCGAGCCGCCGCACTTTGGCGAAGGTGCCACCGTTGGCGGCATGGTGGCCGCAGGCTTGTCCGGCCCCGCGCGCGCCAGCGTGGGCGCGGTGCGCGACTACGTGCTGGGCGTGGAATTGCTCAACGGCCGCGCCGAGCTGCTGCGCTTCGGCGGGCAGGTGATGAAGAACGTGGCGGGCTACGACGTGTCTCGCCTCATGGCGGGCTCCTGGGGCACGCTGGGCCTGGTCACCGAGGTCAGCCTCAAGGTGCTGCCTGTCGCACCCGCCGAGGCCACGCTGCGCTTCGCATGCACCCAGGCCGATGCGCTCGCGCGGCTCAACGCCTGGGGCGGGCAGCCGCTGCCGCTCAATGCGAGCTGCTGGGTGAACGAAACGGGCAAGGCAGGCCAGGGCACGCTCTACCTGCGCCTGCGCGGCGCCATCGCGGCGGTGGAGGCCGCCTGCCGCACGCTGGGCGGCGAGCGCCTCGACACCGCCCAGGCCGCGCCCGACTGGCAGGCCTGCCGCGAGCAGCAACTGCCCTGGTTCACGCAGCGCGCGGCCGGCCACGCGCTGTGGCGCCTGTCCGTGCCCGACACGGCCCCTGTGCTCGGCCTGCCTCCGGGCGTGGGCGATCCGCTCGTCGAATGGCACGGCGCGCTGCGCTGGGTGCAGGCGCCGCCCGGGAGCGGTCCTGCGCTGCGTGAGGCGGCCGCGGCCGTGGGTGGTTCTGCTACGCTTTTCAGAGCTGCTGACGCAGATGCGGAGGGCGTTGCAGGCACACGGGAGCCCGCATCGCCCGCGCTGGCCGCCATCGAATCGCGGCTGCGGCAGGCATTCGACCCCGCGGGCATCTTCCGCTCCTAGTCCTGGTTCTATGCGCCGCCTGCGCCACCTCATGGGCCACCACCGCACGGTGGCCAGCAACCGCACCCTGGGCCTGCTGCTGGCCTTCAACGCGGGCGCGGTGAACGCGGGCGGCTTCCTGGTGATCCACCTCTACACCTCGCACATGACGGGCTTCCTCGCGATGCTGGCGGACAACTTCGTGCTCGGCAACATGAAGCTCGTGCTCGGCGCCGTGGGTGCGCTCTGGGCCTTCATGTCGGGCGCGGGCACCACGGCCATCATGGTCAACTGGGCGCGCCACCGCCGGCTGCGCAGCACCTATGCGCTGCCGCTGCTGGTCGAGGCGGTCTTGCTGCTGCTGTTCGGCCTGGTCGGCGCGATCACGCTCACCTGGCGCACGCCGTTCTCGGTGCCGCTCACCGTGCTGCTGCTGGCCTTTCTGATGGGGCTGCAGAACGCGGTGGTCACCAAGATGTCGTCGGCGCAGATCCGCACCACGCACATGACGGGCGTGGTGACCGACATCGGCATCGAGATCGGCAAGGCGCTGTACTGGAACCGCAGCGGCGGCCACCCGGACCAGCAGGTGCGCGCCAACCGCGCGCGGCTGGCGCTGCACGCGGGGCTGCTCGGCATGTTCCTCGCGGGCGGTCTGGTGGGCGCAGCGGGCTTCAAGTACGTGGGCTTCGTCTGCGTGGTGCCGCTGGCACTGGTGCTGCTGCTGCTCGCGCTGCCGCCGCTGTGGTCCGACCGCCTGCGCCTGCAGCTGGCCTGGCGCCAATGGCGTGCATCGCGCACCCGTCCCCCAATGACACCGCCGCCCCTGGCCTGATCGACAAGAGTCCACGAGAGCCCACGAACCATGCAAACCCAACTGGCCCCCGAATACCGCGCCACGCCCGAGGGCGCAGAGGCCGAAGCCATCCTGCGCAAGTGCGTGCACTGCGGCTTCTGCACGGCGACCTGCCCCACCTACCAAGTGCTGGGCGACGAACTGGACGGCCCGCGTGGCCGCATCTACCTCATCAAGCAGGTGCTCGAGGGCGAAAAGCCCACGCGCAAGACGCAGATGCACCTGGACCGCTGCCTCACCTGCCGCAACTGCGAAAGCACCTGCCCGAGCGGCGTGCAGTACGGCCACCTCGTGGACATCGGCCGCAAGATCGTGGACGAGCAGGTGCCGCGCCCCATGGGCGAGCAGGCGCTGCGCTGGGCGCTCAAGGAGGGACTGCCCTCGCCCCTGTTCGGCCCCGCGATGAAGCTGGGCCAGGCCGTGCGCGGCGCGCTGCCCGAGAAGCTGCGCGCCAAGGTGCCCGAGCCCCGCCCCAGCGGTGCCTGGCCCACGCGCGCCCATGCGCGCAAGGTGCTCCTGCTCGCGGGCTGCGTGCAGCCCGCCATGGCGCCCAACATCAACAGCGCCACGGCGCGCGTGCTCGATGCGGCGGGCATCCAGGCCATGGTGGCGCCCGGCGCGGGCTGCTGCGGCGCGGTCAAGTTCCACCTCAACGACCAGGAGGGCGGCCGCGCGCAGATGCGCGCCAACATCGACGCCTGGTGGCCCTTCGTGGAAAAGGGCGAGGTGGAGGCGCTGGTCATGA
>JASLFM010000391.1 GCA_030150585.1 Acidovorax sp. | reverse complement strand
GATCAGCGCGACCTGGGAGCCCGCGTCCTCGTGCTGCTTGAAGTCCTCCAGCGCGTTGATCATCTTCATCGCGCCCGACACCACGGTGTTGTACTGCATGCGCTGGTAGTCGTAGTCCACCTGCTTGAGCACCGTGTGGATCTCGCGGCGCAGGGCCTGGGCCTGCTTGCCGAACTGAACGTCCTTGAGGCTGGCGGCGCCCGCCACGCTGGCGATGGCTGCCTCCTTGTCGATCGCGGACAACTTGGCACCGAAGTTCCACACGCGGCGCAGGAAGCGGTAGCTGCCCTCCACGGCCGCGTCGTTCCACTCCAGCGTGGCCTCGGGCGGGGCGGTGAACATGGTGTACAGGCGCGCGGTGTCGGCGCCGTACTTCTCGATCAGGTCCTGCGGGTCCACGCCGTTGTTCTTGGACTTGGACATGGTGCCCACGCCCTCGTAGTCGATGGGCGTACCCGCGGGCAGGTCCCCGACTGCGTTCTTGAGCTTGGCGCCGACGATCTTGCCGCCCTCGTCCAGCACATGCTCCACATCGTGCGGCCAGAAGTACTCCTTGCCGCCCTTCTCGTTGCGGCGGCTGTAGATGTGGTTGAGCACCATGCCCTGCGTGAGCAGCTTGGTGAAGGGCTCGTCGACTTTGACCAGCCCCAGGTCACGCATGACCTTGGTCCAGAAGCGTGCGTACAGCAGGTGCAGGATGGCGTGCTCGATGCCGCCGATGTACTGGTCCATCGGCATCCAGTAGTCGGCGCCGCCGGCCACCATGGCCTCGCTGTTCTTCGGGTCGCAGTAGCGCATGAAGTACCAGGACGAATCCACAAAGGTGTCCATGGTGTCGGTTTCACGCCGCGCGGCCTTGCCGCACACCGGGCAGGTCACGCCCGCGTGGAAGCCTTCGTGCTTGTGCAGCGGGTTGCCCGAGCCGTCGGGAATGCAGTCCTGGGGCAGCACCACGGGCAGGTCTTTCTCGGGCACAGGCACTGCACCGTGTTCGTCGCAGTGGATGATGGGGATGGGCGTGCCCCAGTAGCGCTGGCGGCTGATGCCCCAGTCGCGCAGGCGCCAGGTGGTCTTCTTCTCGCCCAGGCCCTTTTGGGCGAGCGCATGGGCCACGGCGTCCACGGCCTCCTTGTAGGTCAGGCCGCTGAAGCTGTCGGAGTTGATCGTCACGCCGCGCTGCTTGTCGGCGTACCAGTCCTGCCAGTGGTGGTAGTCGTAGTGCTCGCCATCCACCAGCACCACCTGTTTGATCTCCAGGCCGTACTTGAGCGCGAACGCGAAGTCGCGTTCGTCGTGCGCGGGCACGCCCATCACGGCGCCGTCACCGTAGCCCATCAGCACGTAGTTGCCGACCCACACGGGCACCTCGTCACCGGTGAGCGGGTGCGTCACCGTGAGGCCCGTGGGCAGGCCTTCCTTCTCCTTGAGCGCGAGCTCGGCCTCGGTCGTTCCGCCCTTCTTGCACTCCTCGATGAAGGCAGCGAGCTTGGGATCGGTCTGGGCCGCGTGCGCCGCCAGCGGATGCTCGGGCGCGACGGCGCAGAAAGTGACCCCCATGATGGTGTCGGCGCGTGTGGTGAACACGTACATCTTGCCGTCGCCGATCAGGGCGCCGTCACTGCCGCGGATGCCGTGCGTGAAGGCGAAACGCACGCCCTCGCTCTTGCCGATCCAGTTCTCCTGCATGAGCTTCACGCGCTCGGGCCAGCCTGGGAGCTTGTCGCCGGTCACGAAGTCGAGCAGTTCCTCGGCGTAGTCGGTGATCTTGAGGTAGTAGCCGGGGATTTCGCGCTTTTCCACCACGGCGCCCGTGCGCCAGCCCTTGCCGTCGATGACCTGCTCGTTGGCCAGCACGGTCTGGTCCACCGGATCCCAGTTCACGACCTGGGTCTTGCGGTAGGCAATGCCCTTTTCGAGCATCTTGAGGAACAGCCACTGGTTCCACTTGTAATAGTCGGGGTCGCAAGTGGCGACCTCGCGACTCCAGTCGATCGCCAAGCCCATCGCCTGCATTTGCTTCTTCATGTAGGCGATGTTTTCGTAGGTCCACTTCGCGGGCGGGACGCCGTTCTTGAGCGCGGCGTTCTCGGCGGGCAGGCCGAAGGCGTCCCAGCCCATGGGCATCAACACGTTGTGGCCGTTCATGCGCAGGTAGCGCGTGAGCATGTCGTTGATCGTGTAGTTGCGCACGTGGCCCATGTGCAGCTTGCCGCTGGGGTAGGGCAGCATGGAGCAGGCGTAGAACTTCTTCTTGCCTGCGTCCTCCGTCACGCGGTAGGCGTCGGTGGCGGTCCAATGGGCGTGCGCGGCGCGCTCGACGTCGGTGTGGTTGTATTTGTCTTGCATGGGAACTGGAAGGAGAAGGGTGCAGTCTGAGCACTGCGCTGCGCAGATTTTAGGCGCTCACGCAATGGCCCCGCCGGAGTGCCGCGCCAGGGAGACAGCCCAAGGCTCAGGGCCGGGCCGGCCGGGGTGGCTCTGCCACGAAGCCGATGCGCTGCAAGCCCGCAGCATGGGCCGCGCCCATGATCTCGACCACGCGGCCGTAGGGCACGGCGGCGTCGGCGCGCAGCTGGATCTCGGTGTCGGGCCGCGCCGCGGCCACCTGGGCCAGGCGCGCGGCCAGCGCCTCCTGCGTGAAAGGCCGGTCGTCGATGAAGGCTTGACCGACACGGTCCACCACGAGCGTCAGCGCCTGCGCGGGTGCGCCCGGCGAGCCGCCGTCGGCGCGCGGCAGGTCGAGCCGGATCGAACTCGCGAGCAGCGGCGCCGTGAGGATGAAGATGACGACAAGCACCAGCATGACATCCACGAGCGGCGTCATGTTGATCTCGCTCATGGGCTGGGGCCCGGGGGTGCGCTCAAGCCGGCCGAATGCCATGGCGGCCCCTCAGCCGGCCGGCGGCGTGTCGAGCAGCAGCTCGCGCAGGTCGCGCGCGAAGCCCTCGAGATCGGCCTCGATGCGGCCGATCAGCCGGCCGAACACGTTGTAGGCGAGCACGGCGGGAATGGCCACGGCCAGGCCCGCAGCCGTCATGACCAGCGCCTCGCCCACGGGGCCCGCCACGCGGTCGATGGTGATCTGGCCCGCGCCCGCGATGGTGGCGAGCGCATGGTAGATGCCCCATACGGTACCCAGCAGCCCCACGAAGGGCGCCGTGGAGCCCACGGTGGCCAGCAGCACCTGGCCGAACTGCAGGCGGCCCAGCACGCCGTGCAGCGCGTCGCGCAGCACGCGCGTGAGCTGCTGCTCGGCACTGCCGCGTGCGGCCAGGGTTTCGGCGCGCTCGGTCTGGGCCACCGAGTCCGCGGCCGCCACCAGGGGCAGGACCAGCGTCTCGCGGTCGAAGGCCTCGATCCGGCTCGCGGCGGCGGCCAGCGAGGGGGACTGCCAGAACGCCGCCGTGCAGCGCGGCACGTCGACGCCGGCACGGTGCATGAGGCGCACCTTCCAGAGAATCACGACCCAGCTCGCCACCGACATGGCCAGCAGCAGCGCCGCCGAGGCCTGGGTCACGGCATCGCCCTGGCGCAACCAGTGGAGCGTGTCCATGGGAGGGCTACTGGGAAAAACCCAGTACGTCGAACATGTCGAACATGCCCGTGCGGCGCCCTGCCAGGAAGCGTGCGGAGCGCAGTGCGCCGTCGGTATACCCCACGCGGCTGGTGGACTTGTGCGTGACTTCCACGCGCTCGCCCGCGCCGATGAACATGACGGTGTGTTCGCCCACCACGTCGCCGCCGCGGATGGTCGCGAAGCCGATGGTGCCGTGCTGGCGCGCGCCGGTGTCGCCGTAGCGCTCATACACGGCACGGTCGGACAAGCGGGTGCCCTGCGCCTCGGCGATGATTTCCCCCATCTTCAGCGCAGTGCCCGAGGGGGCGTCCACCTTGTGCTTGTGGTGGGCCTCGATAATTTCCACGTCGTAGCCCCCGCCCAGCGCCTTGGCCGCCATCTGCAGCAGCTTGAGCGTGACGTTCACGCCCACGCTCATGTTGGGCGCGAAGACGATGGCGGTCTTGCCCGCGTAGGCGGCGATCTCGGCCTTCTGCGTCTCAGAGAAGCCCGTGGTGCCGATCACGGCCTTGACGCCCTTCTCGGCGCACACGGCCAGGTGGGCCAGGGTGCCCTCGGGGCGGGTGAAGTCGATGAGCACGTCGGCATTCGCCAGGCCCACGCGCACGTCGGCCGTGATGGGCACGCCGCTGGCGATACCCAGGAAGGCGGTGGCGTCGGAGCCGATGGCGGGGCTCGAAGGCACGTCGAGCGCCCCCGCGAGCGTGCAGTCGTCGCTGGCGCGCACGGCCTCGATCAGCATGCGGCCCATGCGGCCGGAAGCGCCGGCCACGGCCACGCGGATGCGGGCGGTCGGGGCGGCGGGCGAAGAAGTACCAGTCATGGAATTCCTAGCAAGTGGTGGCGGCGCGCGGGCCGGCCGGCGCCGGAATGGGGCAAGGCGTCAGCGCGTGGCGGACTCGAGCGGCGGGTAGCTCGTGGGCGCGGCGCCCGTGCCGGCGCCCGGCGTGCTCGCGGCCTGGGCGTGTTCGGGCGCGGGGTAGCGGGCGAGCTGGGCCTCGGTGGCTTCGAGCGGCGGCGGGCTCTTCTTGACGATGCGCGAACTCAGCGTGGCGACGAATTCGGCCTCGGTCGGCATTTCATCGCCCTCGGAGCGCGCGAACAGGTCGC
>JASLFM010000349.1 GCA_030150585.1 Acidovorax sp. | reverse complement strand
GCGATCAGCAAGCAGCTGCTGCCCGTGTACGACAAGCCGATGATCTACTACCCGCTGAGCACCCTGATGCTCGCGGGCATCCGCGAGATTCTCATCATCAGCACGCCGCAGGACACGCCGCGCTTCGAGCAACTGCTGGGCGACGGCAGCCAGTGGGGCCTGAATCTGCAATACGCCGTGCAGCCCAGCCCCGATGGCCTGGCGCAGGCATTCCTGATCGGTGAGAAATTCCTGGCCGGCAGCCCCAGCGCCCTGGTGTTGGGGGACAACATTTTCTACGGCCACGACTTCCATGAACTGCTGGCCAACGCGATGGCGCGCTCCGAGGGCGCCAGTGTGTTTGCCTACCACGTGCATGACCCCGAGCGTTACGGCGTGGCCGAGTTTGATGCGCAGGGCAAGGTGCTGTCGCTCGAAGAAAAGCCCCAGGCACCCAAGTCCAGCTATGCCGTGACGGGCCTGTACTTCTACGACAGCCAGGTGGTCGAGCTGGCCAAGCGCCTCCAGCCTTCGCCGCGCGGCGAACTGGAGATCACCGACCTCAATCGCCTGTACCTGGAGCAGGGCCGCTTGAGCGTCGAGATCATGGGCCGCGGCTACGCCTGGCTGGATACCGGCACCCACGAGAGCCTTCTCGATGCGGGACAGTTCATCGCCACGCTGGAGAGCCGGCAGGGCCTGAAGATCGCCTGCCCGGAGGAAATTGCCTGGCGCCAGGGCTGGATAGACGCCGCCCAACTGGAGCAACTCGCCAAGCCGCTGGCCAAGAACGGCTACGGCCAGTACCTGCAGCGCCTGCTTAAAGAGAAGGTGTACTGATGAAGGCGATCCGACTGGCCATTCCCGAGGTCGTGCTGATTGAACCCAAGGTGTTCGGCGACGCCCGCGGCTTCTTCTTCGAGAGCTTCAACCAGAAGGCCTTCGACGAAGCCACGGGTACGAACCATACCTTCGTGCAGGACAACCACAGCCGCAGCGCCCAAGGCGTGCTGCGTGGCCTGCACTACCAGATCCAGCAACCCCAGGGTAAGCTGGTGCGCGTGGTGCGTGGCACGGTGTTCGACGTGGCGGTGGACATCCGCCAGAGCTCGCCCACCTTCGGCCAGTGGGTGGGCGCAGAGCTCAGCGAGGACAACCACCACCAGCTCTGGGTGCCGCCCGGCTTCGCGCACGGCTTCGTGGTGCTCAGCGAGACGGCCGACTTCCTCTACAAGACCACCGACTACTACGCGCCCCAGCACGAGCGCTGCATTGCGTGGAACGACCCGCAACTCGCCATCGACTGGCGCTATGCAGGCGAGCCCCAGCTCTCGGCCAAGGATGCGCAGGGCGTGATGCTGGCGCAGGCCGAAGTGTTTGCCTGATTACTGAAGGTTCTGCTGCATGGCGCGGTAGAGCCGGTCCGACCCGTACCGCACATTGCCCGGGTCGAAGGAGAACAGGTTGTGGCTGCGCGCCACCGGCTGGCCTTGCCAGTAGGGCTCCAGGAAGAACGACAGGAATTCCGCCCCCCGGCGCGCGTGCTGCTCCAGCACCTGCTGCAGCGCAGGCGCACCCATTGCCCTCAAGGGGTGGAACTCGGTCACGCCGTAGCCGCCGTGCCCCGTCGTGCCATACCAACGCGGAAAGCCCGGGCCGTAGGTGGCGTCGCCATACAGGCTCACACCCAGCCGGATGCCACCCATGCGGTGCAGCGATGCGTCGATGGCGAATTTGTTCGCATCCCAACTGGGGTTGGCGAACGGAAGGATCTGGTGCGTGTAGTGCGGCACACGGGCCAGGCAGGATTGTGATACCACGCCGTCGAAGAACCGCAGGTAGTTCGCCACCTGCTGGCCTCGGAACGCATGCCACAGCGGCACCAGCGGGTTGTAGTAATAAGCCGATTGCTCCGCAGGCATGTCGAAGGCCGCCTGCACTCCGGCGGAGGCGGGCGCGTCTGCCGGCAGGGGCTGCTGTGGCGCCGGCAGGGGTGTCTGCTGGCGCTGGTCCATGATGGCGATTTGCCGCGAGCCCAGGGCGGTCAACTGGCCCGGAGACTGTTCCAGGAACACGTCGATGCGATGCAGCCCGGCGGGCCACCGACGGAAGTCCAGGTCCAGCCGCCAGCCTGTATTGGCATCGCCGAACTCGGGCTTGGCCTCCAGCACGTCCTGGCGCCCCTGGTTCACCGGCGCCTTGCCTGCGAACACGCCGTTGCGGTATATGTGCACCCAAGCTGTGCGGCTGCCGGGCACGTAGGCCCAGCCCGAAACGGGCAGGCTGCCGTGCGCATAGGCATCGATGTGCTCGGTGTAGCGCTGCAGCGGCTCGGTGCGGATGTCACGCGAAGGCGGTTGCACATCGCCGAAGGCCGCGTATTGCGAACCTAGTACCCGGTTGAGCTGCCCGATGTGGCCGAACTGCGCCTGCAGGTAATGCTGGAATCCCGCCACCGACGCGGGGCTGTAGTCCGTCACGCGGTAGGGGGGGCTGAAGCCCATACCCGCCTGGAAGTCCGGGAACAGGTGGTGCAGTTCGCCCAGCAGCGTCACGCCCCGGATCTTCGCCAGGTCGCGCTCCGGCAACGTGCACATCGCACCTAACAATGCCTGCGCGGCCTGTACGCGGCGCGCGGTGATCTCCGTCTGCGTGGTCGCGAAGGTCCAGGGGTACACCGGGTCGCCGTAGTACGTGCTGACCGGCAGCGGGCCGTCGCGTGTCTGCGCGAGGTTGGCGGGGTTGCGGGCCAACGCTTCCTCGATCGGGGCTTGGGCCGCGAAATGCGTGGAGAAGAGGTAAAGAATCAGCGGCCGTTCG
>JASLFM010000328.1 GCA_030150585.1 Acidovorax sp. | reverse complement strand
GGCGGGCTTCAGGCGCTGGCGGCTCATTTCCATGAGGCCGAACTTGCTGATGGTGCCGAACTGCACGCGGGCGCGGTCCTGGCGCAGCGCGTCGCGCAGGCGGTTCTCGACCTCGCGGCGGTTCTTGCGCTCCGCCATGTCGATGAAGTCGATCACGATCAGGCCGCCCAGGTCGCGCAGGCGCATCTGGCGTGCCACTTCGTCGGCGGCTTCCAGGTTGGTGCGCGTCGCGGTCTCCTCGATGTCGCCGCCCTTGATGGCGCGGGCCGAGTTCACGTCCACGGAGACCAGGGCTTCGGTGTGGTCGATCACGATGGCGCCGCCCGAGGGCAGGGTCACGGTGCGCGCGTAGGCCGATTCGATCTGGTGCTCGATCTGGAAGCGGCTGAACAGCGGCGCGTCGTCGCGGTAGCGCTTCACGCGGGCCGCATGCTCGGGCATCACGTGCGACATGAACTGGTGCGCCTGTTCGTAGATGTCGTCCGTGTCGATGAGGATGTCGCCGATGTCGCCGTTGAAGTAGTCGCGGATCGCGCGGATCACCAGGCTCGACTCCTGGTAGATCAGGAAGGCGCCCTTGCCGGCCTTGGAGGCGCCGTCGATGGCGGTCCACAGCTTGAGCAGGTAGTTCAGGTCCCACTGCAGCTCGGGTGCGGTGCGGCCGATGCCGGCGGTGCGCGCGATGATGGACATGCCCTTGGGATACTCGAGCTGGTCCATCGCCTCCTTGAGCTCGGCGCGGTCGTCGCCCTCGATGCGGCGCGAGACGCCACCGCCGCGCGGGTTGTTGGGCATCAGCACCACGTAGCGGCCGGCCAGCGAGATGAAGGTCGTCAGCGCCGCGCCCTTGTTGCCGCGCTCTTCCTTCTCGACCTGGACCAGCAGCTCCTGGCCCTCGCGGATCACTTCGTTGATGCGCGCCTGGCTGGGCGATACGCCCTCGGCGAAGTACTGCTTGGAGATTTCCTTGAACGGCAGGAAGCCGTGGCGGTCCTCGCCGTAATCGACGAAGCAGGCCTCGAGCGAAGGCTCCACCCGCGTGACGACGGCCTTGTAGATGTTGCCCTTGCGCTGCTCGCGCCCTTCGATTTCGATCTCGTAGTCCAGCAGCTTCTGGCCGTCCACGATGGCCAGGCGCCGCTCTTCGGGCTGCGTGGCGTTGATGAGCATCCGCTTCATGATGCGTGTTCCTTATGTGTCTGCGGGCCGCACGCACAGCGCGTGCCGCCGGAAAAACAGGCTCTCGGGGAGCCGGGAATGCCGGGACTGGCGCATCGAAACGAAAGGAAGGGCCGGGCCGCACAGCGCCCCGCGCAGCCGTCAGCTGCGCAGGCGGGGTGGGGGGGCGTGGATGGGGGCGAGTTGGCCAGGGCGCAGGCGTGCTACGAAAGGCGTAGCTACTGGCGCTTGCCAGACGGGTGTTTCAGGCGATTTTTGTGCCAAAGGCAAGGGCTGGCGCCCCCGCCATAACGACACGATCCATGCCAGCAACACCCACATGATTTCGCTTTGATCCGCTGCCGCCGCGCCCTGGTGGGGCGGGGGGACAGCATGGAATTTCCGTATTCAGTGTTTCGATTCGTCAGCCTGCCGCTCGGCGTGCGACCTACATTTTGCGCACGACGCCCGTTGGCATCGACCATACCGCGCGCCTTGCCGGGCTGTGTCCATTAAACTCCAGACAAATCAACCACTTACACATTCGTCGCGCAGGTGAAACACATTATAGGGGCCAAACCGGGCCCGCCCTCCGCCCCCCCGGCGGCCCGCATCGTCGAAGTGGACCCGGAGTCGGCGGGCCAGCGCCTCGATAACTTCCTGATACGCCATCTCAAGGGAGTGCCCAAGACCCACGTCTACCGCATCATCCGCAGCGGCGAGGTGCGCATCAACAAAGGCCGCGCGGGCGCCGACACGCGCGTGTCGGCGGGCGACCAGGTCCGCCTGCCGCCCGTGCGCGTTTCGGACAAGGTGCAGGAGAAAGCCGAGCGCCCCGCGCCCGCGCGTGAATTCCCCATCCTGCTGGAGGACGAGCACCTCATCGCCCTCGACAAGCCTGCCGGTGTGGCCGTGCATGGCGGCAGCGGCGTGAGCTTCGGCGTGATCGAGCAATTGCGCCAGGCGCGGCCGCAGGCGAAGTTTCTCGAACTCGTGCACAGGCTGGACCGCGAGACCTCGGGCATCCTGCTCGTGGCCAAGAAGCGCTCGGCGCTCAAGCACCTGCAGGACCAGTTCCGCGAGCGCGAGACGGGCAAGACCTACCTGGCCCTCGTGACGGGGGAGTGGCCGGCCAGCAAGAAGGTGATCGACCTGCCGCTGCACAAGTACCTGCAGGCCGACGGCGAGCGCCGCGTGCGCGTGACCACAGCGGACGATCCGGATGGCATGCGCTCCGTGACCCTGGTCCAGCGGCGCGCGGCGTTGCCTGCCCGCCCGCTGCAGGGTTTGCCCGCGATGAGCCTGCTCGAAGTCACGATCAAGACCGGGCGCACGCACCAGATCCGGGTGCACCTCGCCTCGCAGGGCCACCCCATCGTGGGGGACGACAAGTACGGCGACTTCGACCTCAACAAACGCCTGCCCAAGCAGGGGCTCAAGCGTATGTTCCTTCATGCATGGCGGTTACAGTTCAGCCATCCCGCCAGTGGCGAGCGCGTCACGCTGCATGCCGAGCTGCCGCCCGAGCTGGCTGATTTCGCCACGCAGCCCGCCTGATGTTTTCCATGCACGCTACCCGCCCGCGCCGTTTTGATCTCATCGCCTTCGACTGGGATGGCACCCTGTTCGACTCCACGGCCATCATCGTGCGCTGCATCCAGGCGGCCGTACGGGACGTGGGCGGGGTGGTGCCCTCCGATGAAGCTGCGGCCTACGTGATCGGCATGGGCCTCATGCAGGCACTGGCCCACGCGGCGCCCGACGTGCCGCCCGAGAAATACCCCGAGCTGGGCAACCGCTACCGCTACCACTACCTGCAGCACCAGGACGACCTGAGCCTGTTCGACGGCGTGCTGCCGCTGCTCGACGCGCTGCGCGTACGCGGCCACCTGCTGGCCGTGGCCACGGGCAAGAGCCGGCGCGGGCTCAACGAAGCCCTGCATTCGGTGCAGCTGCGCGGCGTGTTCGACGGATCGCGCACGGCCGACGAAACCGCGAGCAAGCCGCACCCGCTGATGCTGCAGGAGCTCATGGCGGAGTTCGGCGTGGAGCCCGATCGCGTGCTCATGGTCGGCGACACCACGCACGATCTGCAGATGGCCCGCTCGGCCGGCTGCGCGAGCGTGGGCGTGAGCTATGGCGCGCACGCGCCCGAGACCTTCGCCGACTTTGCCCCGCTGTACGTGGCCGACTCCGTGGCCGCACTGCACGACTGGCTCGCGCGGCACGCCTGAGCACCCCTGGCATGACCCCGATCGATTCCCAGTCCATCCCGCTGTGCAACAGCGCCGACCTGCAGGAGGGCGGCGTGGCCGTGCCTTTCGACGTGGTGTACGCCGGCCAGACCTGCCGCGCCTTCGCGGTCCGCTTCGAAGGGCGGCCGCACGCCTACCTCAACCGCTGCACCCACGTTGCCATGGAGATGGACTACCAGCCGGACCGCTTCTTCGACGACACGGGCCGCTGGCTGCTGTGCGCCACGCATGGCGCCGCCTACGCTCCCGATACGGGCGCTTGCGCGGGCGGCCCCTGCCGCGGCGGCCTCGTGAAGATCGCGCTGTCCGAAGCCGGCGGGCTGGTGCGCTGGCATACTGCCCACAACTTGCAACCTGTCGAGTTCTGATCCATGACCGAACCCCAACGCCCCGAGTCCTCGGACTTCGGTGCCCAACCGCCTTCTGCCCCCGACCTGTGGGCGGCAGCCGCCACCGGCAAGGACAAGGGCAAAAGCGCTTCCCAGGCCCCGGGCTGGGAGCGCGACGTGCTCGAGAAGCTGGTGTTCGCCACCCTGGCCGAGCAGCGCGCCGCGCGCCGCTGGCGCATTTTCACGCGCCTGGCCTGGCTGGCATTCCTCATCGCCGTGGCCTGGGCGCTGCTCATGCGCGACGCCACCACCACGAGCAAAAGCACGCCGCACACGGCCGTGGTGGATGTGAAGGGTGAAATCGCCAGCGGTGCCGAGGCCAGCGCCGAACTGGTCGTGGCCGCGATGCGCAGCGCGTTCGAAGACTCCGGCTCGCAGGCCGTTGTGCTGCTCATCAACTCGCCGGGCGGCAGCCCCGTGCAGGCGGGCATCATCAACGACGAAATCGTGCGCCTCAAGGCCAAGTACAACAAGCCCGTCTATGCGGTGGTCGAGGAGACCTGCGCTTCGGCCGCCTACTACATCGCGGCTGCGGCCGACGACATCTTCGTGGACAAGGCCAGCATCGTGGGCAGCATCGGCGTGCTCATGGACGGCTTCGGCTTCACGGGCACCATGGAGAAGCTTGGCGTGGAGCGCCGCCTGCTCACGGCGGGCGAGAACAAGGGTTTCCTCGACCCGTTCAGCCCGCAGACCGACAAGCAGCGCGCCTACGCACAGGCCATGCTCGACCAGATCCACGAGCAGTTCATCGGCGTGGTGAAGAAGGGCCGCGGCGACCGCCTTAAGGTCACGCCCGAGACCTTCAGCGGCCTGTTCTGGACGGGGCAGCAAGCCGTGGAGATGGGGCTGGCCGACCAGTTCGGCAACCTCGACTACGTGGCGCGCGAGGTCGTCAAGGCGGAGGATGTGATCGACTACACGCGCCGCGACAACGTGGCCGAGCGCCTGGCTAAGCGCTTTGGCGCGGCCATGGGGCTGGGCGCCGTGAAGGCCCTGCAGTCGGCCGGGCCGCAATTGCGCTGATCGGTGATCAGCTGTTGAGGCCGCCGGCGCCCGCCTTTCGCTGGCGCGAGCCATCTTCCAGGATGGCGTCGTCGGCCTGCAGCTGGCCGTCCTCGCTCCATTCCTTGCGTGCCGTCAGCCGTGTGCGGCCCCGGGCGTCGGGGCTGCTGTAGGTGTCCTCGCGTGCCAGCCGCCCGTTGGGGTGGAAGACCTGCTGCACGCCCGTGGGCTGCTGTTCGGCCGTGAGCTGCTCGCGCCGGACGAGCTTGCCGTCGTCGCTGTACAGTTCGCGGCGGATGCGCGCTGCGGCGCCTTTTTCCTCGCCTTCGCCCAGCACGGCCGTGCGCTCGCGCAGTGCGCCGTTGAGGTACCAGCGCTCCAGCAGGACCTCGCGGCCCTCGGCGTAGGTGTGCTGCTCGGTGGGCTGGCCCGAGGCGCCCCAGCGCCTGGTCTGGGCGAGCGCACCGCGCCGGTCGGGCAGGGCGCGGTCGTCGGCGTCGTAGATGCGCTCTTCGCGCAGCACGGCCTTGCCATCTTCTGTGCTGTAGCGGCGGTGCACGCGCCGGCCGTTCTCGCGCAGCATCTGCGCGGCCACCACACCGCCCGCATCCCATTCGGTGGATGCCAGCAGCCTGCCCTGCTCGTAGCGCATCTGTGCGGCCTTGACGCCAGAGGGCGTGTAGAGCAGCGTATCCGCCGCGCCGTCGAAGCCGCAGAGCGCACGGTCCTCGGGCTGCACGCTTGCGGCGGGGCACTGCAGGCGCGTGGGCTGGCCGGCGGCGTTGTACTCAACGTAGAACAGTTCGCGCCCTTCGCCGTAAAAGGTCAGGCGCTCCAGGCGGCCCTGCTCGCTGAAGCGGCGCACCGGGCCCTGGGCGCGGCCGTTCTCGGCGAATTCCTCGCGCCGCAGCTGGCCGTTCGGCCAGAACTCGGCCACGCGGCCCTGGCTGTTGCTGCGTTCGTTCACGCGGCGTTCGCGCACGAGGCGGCCCTCGCGGTCGTATTGGCGCTCCAGGCCCAGGTATTGGCCGTTCTGCAGTTCCTGCTCGCGCTGCAGCTTGCCCGTGTCTTCCTCGCGGCAGCGCAGCAGGCCCGTGAGGCCGGCGGTCTCCGCACCGTTGGAGGGGTTCACGGACTTGCCGTTGATCTCGCAGCGAATGATGGCGCTAGCGCTGGTGCAAAAAGCGGTCGATGCTATTAAAAAGAGAGCATTTCGCCACGCAGGCATGGTAGGGGCTCCTGAAGCGTCAGCGGCCGATGGCGAAGACCACCGGCGTGCGGTTGTCGGGTGGCGCGCCGTGCTGGCGCCATTGGCGCACGGCGCGGCTCTCCAGCCGCGCCTGCGCGAGCGTAAGGCCCGCCGCGATCGCCAGGCGCGTGTTCGGCTGCAGGTGCTGCAGCAGCGCCTGCCACAGCGCGGCGTTGCGGTAGGGCGTCTCGATGAAGAGCTGGGTCTGTCCCTGGCGCAGTGCCAGGGCTTCGAGTTCGCGGATGCGCTGGGCGCGCTCACCCGCGTCCTGCGGCAGGTAGCCCGTGAAGGCGAAGTTCTGCCCGTTGAGGCCGCTGGCCGCGAGCGCGAGCAGCAGCGACACCGGGCCCACCAGCGGCACCACGGGCACGCCCGCGTCGTGCGCGGCGCGCGCCACCGAGCTGCCGGGGTCGGCTACGGCGGGCATGCCGGCTTCGCTCACCAGGCCCATGTCGTGGCCCGCCAGCAGCGGCGCGAGCAGCGGCGTGGCGTCGAACTGTCCGCCGTGGTCGCCCTTCTTGTGCACCTCGCGCGGCAGTTCGGTGATCTGCTGGGCCTGCAGCGGTGCGGCCAGCGGAAACAGCGCGTCGATGCGC
>JASLFM010000302.1 GCA_030150585.1 Acidovorax sp. | reverse complement strand
GGTCGGGTCGCCTTCGAGCATCTCGCGCCAGCGGCTTCGGAACGGGGCGCGCGCCGTGTCGTCCATGGGGACCTGGCGGCCCGGCAGCAGCCGCACCTCGGGCACGGGGTAGAGGCTGCGCTGGCTGTCGGGGTCGAAGGTACGGATGGAGTCGATCTCGTCGTCGAACAGGTCCACTCGGTAGGGAACGAGCGAGCCCATGGGGAACAGGTCGATGAGGCCGCCGCGCACCGCGTATTCGCCGGGGCTCACCACCTGCGAGACATGCGAGTAGCCCGCGAGTGTGAGCTGGGCGCGCAGCTTGGCTTCATTCAGCTTTTGCTTGACCTTGAAATGGAAGGTGTAGCCCGCGAGGAAGGAGGGCGGCGCCAGGCGGTACAGCGCCGTGGTGGCGGGCACCAGCACCACGTCGGCGCCGGTGTCCTTGTCGCGCTGGCTGATGCGCCACAGCGTGGCCAGGCGCTCGCTGATGAGGTCCTGGTGCGGCGAGAAGGCGTCGTAGGGCAGCGTCTCCCAGTCGGGGAACAGCGCGCAGCGCAGCTCGGGCGCGAAGAACGCCATCTCGTCGATGAGGCGCTGCGCGTCGGTGGCGTCGGCCGTCACGATGGCGGTGACGCGCCGCGCTGCCTTTTGCTGCTGCCCCAGGCGGGCGAGCAGCAAGGCGTCGGAGCTGCCCACGGGGCGGGGCAGGGTAAATCGTTTTCCAGGGGTGAGTTTGGGCAGGTCCATGCTGACGGCGTCGTCGGGCCCGGGCGGCCTGCACGGGCATGCAGGGGTCGCAAGGCGGATCAGCAATTCTAGAATGCTCCCCCATGACCGACCTGCTGCAGCCGCCCGCCGTTCTCCCGCCCGCCTCCGGACGGTTCTGGGGCCTGGTGCCTTGCGCGGGCACGGGCTCGCGCGCCGTGCCGGCGGGCGCGGCGGCGGCACTGCCCAAGCAGTACCAGCCGGTGGCGGGGCGGCCGCTGGTAATGCACACGCTCACGGCGTTTGCGGGCGTGGCACGGCTGGCGGGCACGCTGGTGGCCGTGGCGCCGGGCGACCGCTTCCTCGACGCGTATCCGCACGCCACCTACTTCACCGTGGAGTGCGGCGGCCCCACGCGGGCCGAAACGGTGCTGGGAGGCCTGCGCGCGCTGCTCGCGCGCGGCGCGCTGGCCGCCGACTGGGTGCTGGTGCACGATGCGGCGCGCTGCCTCGTCACCACCGCGCTGATCGATGCGCTGATCGATGCCTGCGCGGGCGATGCCGTGGGGGGCTTGCTGGGCCACAAGCTGGCCGACACGCTCAAGACAGCGACCGATGGGCCGGGCGGCGTGCGCGTGGCATCCACTGTGGACCGCAGCGACAAGTGGCTGGCACAGACGCCGCAGATGTTCCGCATCGGCCCGCTGATCGGCGCCATCGAGCGCGTGGGCCCTTCGGTGACTGACGAGGCCAGCGCCATGGAGGCCTCGGGCCTGCACCCGCGCCTGGTGCCGGGCGGGGCGCAGAACTTCAAGGTGACCTACCCGGACGACTTCGCACTCGCCACAGCGGTGCTCGCGCAGCGCATGCACGGCGGCACGCTGGAGCGCTTTGGCGGCGCGCGCGGCGTGGGCGCGGGGGATGTGCCGGGCAACCCTTTCTTTTGACTGGATGACGATGAGTTTTCCGAACTTTCGGATTGGCGAGGGCTGGGATGTCCACGCCCTGGTGCCAGGGCGCCGCCTGGTGATCGGCGGCGTGCAGGTGCCGCACACGCTGGGTTTGCTGGGCCACTCCGACGCCGACGTGCTGCTGCACGCCATTACCGACGCGCTGTTCGGCGCGGCGGCGCTGGGCGACATCGGCACGCATTTCCCCGACACGGATGCGCGCTTTCGTGGCGCGGATTCGGTGGTGCTGCTGACCGAGGCCGTGCGTCGCGTGCGTGCCGAGGGCTGGGAGATCGGCAACGTGGACAGCACCGTGATCGCCCAGGCCCCCCGACTGGCGGCGCACATTCCCGCGATGCGCGCGCGTATCGCCGAGGCGCTGGCGATCGACGGCGGGCGGGTGAACGTGAAGGCCAAGACGGCAGAGCGCCTGGGGCCCGTGGGCCAGGGGCTGGCGATCGAGGCGCGTGCGGCGGTGCTGCTGCATCGCGCGGCCCCGCCGGTCTGACGGCCCTGCGGGGCGCACGGGCCCGGCAGCGGTCAGTCGTTCAAATCGTCGGCTGTGGGCGGGCGCGGCGGCAGGTGGCGCTTGATCTGCGGGCGCTGCAGGCGCTGCTTGGGGTCCTCGCCCTCGGGCAAGTCGGATGCGCGCTGCAGCTGGATGTGGGCCACGAGGCCGCCCGAAGCGGAGTTGGCCAGCGCGAAGATGCCGCCCATGCGCTGCACGGTTTTGTCCACGATGGACAAGCCCAGGCCCGCACCGGCCGCGGCCGTGCGCGCGGAGTCGCCACGGAAGAAGGGCTTGGTGAGGTTGGCGAGTTGCTCGGGCGGAACGCCCGTGCCGCGGTCGCGCAGTTTGATGAGCACCCAGTTCTCGCGGCCCTTGGCGGCAATATCCACGGTGGCGATATCGGTGTCGGGCGACTTGCCGTAGCGGCGCGCGTTTTCGAGCAGGTTGGAGATCACGCGCGCGAGCTCCACCTCGTCGGCCATGACGTTGAGGTCTTCGGGCACGGCCATGGTGATCTGCAGCTCGCGGTGGTCCTGTACGGCGTAGACGCAGGAGGAAACCACAGCGTGCAGGTTCACGGGCGAGAGGGTGACGTGGTCGGGGCGCGCGTAGTCGAGGAATTTGTCGATGGTGGCATCGAGCTGCACGATGTCGGCCACCATGTGCTCGCGCGCCACGTCGTCGGAGACGCTCATCTCGGTTTCGAGGCGCAGGCGCGCCAGCGGCGTGCGCAGGTCGTGCGAGATGCCGGCGAGCATGACGGCGCGGTCCTGCTCGAGCTTGGCGAGCTTCTGCGCCATGCGGTTGAAGCCGATGTTGACCTCGCGGATCTCGCTGGTCACGGCTTCCTCGTCGAGCTGGCTGGCAGTGAAGTCGCCCTCGCGCACGCGGTTGGCCGCATAGGAGAGCTGCTTGAGTGGCCGGTTGATGAGTCGCGCGATGACGGCTGCCCCCGCGAGCGAGAGCGCGCCGGCGGTGATGAGCCAGATAAGCCAGGTCTTGCCTCCCGCGGGGCTGAAGCGCGAGCGGTCCATGAGCAGCCAGTTGGGGTCGCCGTTGATGGTGAAGCCCACCCACAGGCCGTTCTCGCCGTTGACGCTGCGCGCGACGATGGTGCCCGGGCCCAGGCGGTTGGTGAGCTCCTCGGTGAGCCGCGTGCCCAGCGCGTTGTGGTCGAGCAGCTCGAATTTGTCGCCGGGCTCGCGCGGCAGGATGCGCACACCTTCCTGGTCGGCCATGGTCTTGATGAGCGACACACGCGCGATCGCGTCGGCGTGCACCAGAGCCGCTCGGCTGAGGTTGACGAGCGAGGCGATCTGCTGCGCCGTGTGCAGCGTGCGGGGCTCGAACTCAAGCGCGCGCAGGGTCTGCAGCCAGGCCAGGATCGAGCCCACGAGCAGCAGCGCGAGCAGAAAGAAGGTGCGCCAGAACAGGTTCAGGCCCATCCGCGAGCCCTGCACAGGCCGGCGCCGGGTGTATTCCAGCGGCGCGGGGCTGGTGGCGTCGGGAGGGGAGTCGTGGGAGGCTGCGCTCATGGAAGGGAACGGCAAAGGGTGGAAGGCCCGGCGGCTCCACCAGGAGGCCGGGCCACGGGGCGAGGAGTTAGTTCGTGCCGTCCGGAACGAACACGTAGCCTACGCCCCAGACAGTCTGGATGTAGCGCGGCGCGGCGGCATCGACCTCGATGAGCTTGCGCAGGCGCGAGACCTGCACATCCAAGCTGCGGTCGAAGGGCTCGAACTCGCGGCCGCGCGCCAGCAGTGCGAGCTTCTCGCGCGACAGCGGCTGGCGCGGGTGGCGGACCAGGGCCTTGAGCATGGCGAATTCGCCGGTGGTGAGCGGCAGCTCCTCGCCGTTCTTCTGCAGCGCGCGCGTGGCGAGATCGAAGGTGAACGGGCCGAAGGTGACGACTTCGTTGTCGCCCGAGGGAGCGCCTGGCGCCTCCTGCGGAGGTCGGCGGCGCAGCACGGCATGGATGCGCGCAAGCAGTTCCCGCGGGTTGAAAGGCTTGCCCAGGTAGTCGTCGGCGCCCACTTCGAGGCCCACGATGCGGTCCACATCCTCGCCCTTGGCCGTGAGCATGATGATGGGCGTGCGGTCGTTGGCGGCGCGCAGGCGGCGGCAGATGGAGAGGCCGTCCTCGCCGGGCATCATGAGGTCGAGCACGATGAGGTCCACGGTCTCCCGCAGCAGGATGCGGTTGAGGGCCTTGCCGTCCTCCGCGATCATGACCTCGAAGCCCTCTTGCGTAAGGTAGCGGCGCAGCAAATCGCGGATGCGCGCGTCGTCATCCACCACGAGGATTTTATCGGTACGGTTGGTTGTCGTGGCCATGGCTTTTTCCCCAGTCCAATTTGTAACAGAGCCGATTCTGACCAGCTTGGGCCGAGAAGTTCGGCTTTTCGCCCCGGGTCTGACCAACTGTTACATGTTTTGCCCCGTCTCGCAGGGGCAGTGCAGGGACTTTGCGGAAGGGCGCCGAACTGCGGTTAACGTGTCGGCTCGCACCGAATGAAAGGACCGGGCTTCCCATGAAAAGGACTTCAAAAATCATAGCTGCCTGCGTAATACTGGTGAGCGCTAATGCCGCTTTTGCTCAAAACTCCTCCCCGGCTGTGCCGCAGAACGTGGTGCAGTTGTCGGCCACGGGCACGGTGGAAGTGCAGCAGGACCTGCTGGTGCTCACGCTGGCCGCAAGCAAGGAAGCGGCAGATGCCGCCGCCGTGCAGACCCAGCTCAAGCAGGCGCTTGACGCGGCGCTGGCTGAGGCCAAGCGCCAGGCGCAGCCGGGCCTGCTCGATGTGCGCACGGGGCCGTTCGGCTTGTACCCGCGCTATGGCAAGGACGGCAAGATCGCCGGCTGGCAGGGCCGCGCGGAGCTGGTGATGGAGGGGCGTGATTTCTCGCGCATCACGGGCGCGGCGGGCAAGATCCAGACGATGGCGATCAGCCAGATCGGCTTTGGCCTCTCGCGCGAGGCGCGCGCCAAGGTCGAGGGCGAGGCGCAGACGCAGGCGATCGAGCAGTTCAAGGCCCGCGCGGCCGAGCTGTCGCGCAGCTTCGGCTTCGGCGGCTACACGCTGCGCGAGGTGGCGGTGAACAGTAACGAGATGGTGCCGGGCCCGCGCCCGCGCATGATGGCCATGGAGGCGAAGGCGTCATCGTTCTCCGACGCTGCCCCTGTGCCGGTGGAGGCGGGCAAGGCCCAGGTGGTGGTGAACGTCTCGGGCTCGGTGCAGATGCGCTGATTTTTCCGCCGCCAGCGCGCAGGAAACGGTAGCCCCGGGGCGCACGATTGGCGTGTGCCCCAGGCTATGCAGGCCCGCGCTGGCGGCGGGATCCGCGGCGCGGCTTTACGTGGATTTACTGCGCTGCCCAGCCGCCATCCATGTTCCAGGCCACACCGCGCACGTTGGCGGCGGCGCTGGAGCAGAAGAACACCGCGAGCTCGCCCAGTTCCTCGGGGGTGGTGAATTGCATGGAGGGCTCTTTCTCGCCCAGCAGCAGCTTCTTGGCTTCCTCGTTCGAGAGGCCGTGCTGGGCCGCCTTGGCGTCCACCTGC
>JASLFM010000248.1 GCA_030150585.1 Acidovorax sp. | reverse complement strand
CGGCCTGCGCGCCCTGGTGGACCGCGAGTTCGCCCAATTGGGGTGGAACGTCGTGCCCGCGCAGGAGGTCACGCACGTGAGCACGGCCCTGGCCCTCGCGGGGGCCGGCCTGGGCGTGGCGGTGTTGCCCGCGCATGCGCTGCAGGTGGGCCAGGTGAGCGGCGTGGTGGGCGTGCCGCTGACACACCCCACGGTGGTGCGTGCCGTGTCGCTGATCCATATGCGCCAGCGCTCGCTCTCGCCCGCGGCGCGGGCCATGCACCAGCACCTGGTCGCGCACACGAGCGGGCTGCATGGTGCTAGGGCCTGTTAACACGATGGAAGGGGATCGCGTTGCCCCGCAAAGGGGCTGGATGCAAGGCGCACGTGCGCCGCAAGGCTCGTGCCTTGCAAGCGCGGGCAACGCCGCAGACGGCCCCTTTGCGAGGCAACCAGAAGGGAAGCTCACCATAGCCCGCCCCTCGGCGTTGTGCTCCTTGTGCGTGCGGACGCACGCACGGCGTCGCGCGCCTTGATGGGCGGGCTATGGTGAGCTTCGCGACCCCTTCCATCGTGTTAACAGGCCCTAGACGCTCAGCGCGGCCGAGCGCGCGATGACCGACCGCAGCACGCTGTAGGGCGTGATCAGCGAGGTCTTGGGGTTATCGGGCGAAGCCGTGTTCGCCACGCGCAGTGCCAGCGTGCCCGCCGCGCCTTCGGCCTCCACCTCGTGCACGTTGGCGCCGGTATCGGGATCGGCGAGCAGTTCGACCTCGACCGCGTCGAGCCCGACCGTGCACAGGGCCAGCGTGGCCGCCACGTTGGCGTTCTTCGGGAAGGCCTGCGCAGCCTCGCGCGCGCTGCCGCGGAAGATGACCGTGGGCGTGCGCACGGCCGCCAGGTCGCACTGCGCCTCGGCCGGTGTGCCGCGCCAGGCCTGGGGCGGCTTGCGGCCCCGGTAGCGCACATGGCGCAGGCCCGCGAGCTGCGCGGCGCCCAGGTAGTCGAGCGCGCCGAGCGCCCCTGCGGGCAGCAGTACCTGCCGGCCCGCTGCGAGCGCGGCGGCCTCCAGCGCGGCGAGGCAGTCCGCATCGGCCAGCGCGCCGACGGAGGCCACGAGCAGGTCGCAGCCCGCGTGCAGGCAGGCCGCCCCGTACTCGTGCACGGCCCCTTGGCCCGCGGCTTCGATGACGAGGTCGGGCTGCTGCGCCAGCAGGTGCGCCAAGGTGGTGGAGAGCGTGAACGGCAACGCCACGCCCGCGGGCAGGCCGTGGGCCAGCGCGGCCACGAACAGCAGCCGGGGCCCGCTGCGCGCCTGCAGCTCCTGCGCGAGCACCTGTCCGATGGCGCCCAGGCCGATGAGCGCCACGCGCAGGGGTGCGGTGGTGGTATATGTCATGCGAAGGTCTCCAGGGCGGCGCGCACCGCGCGGCGTGCAAGCACGCCGGCCAGGTGGGCCCGGTAGTCGGCCTGGGCGTGCAGGTCGGACGACATCAGCGCCGCGTCCACCCGCAGGCCGTCGAGCGCCTCGGGCGCGAAGCGCTTCGCCAGCGCCTGCTCGAAGGCAGGTAGGCGCACGGCGCCGCGCTCGCTGCCAGTGAGTGCCACGCGCACGCCATCGGCGAACTGCGCCACGGCCACGCCCACGAGGGCGAAGCGCGAGGCCGGCTGCTCGATCTTGAGATAGGCCAGGCGCTGCGGCCGCGGCAGGGCCACGCCGCACAGCACCTCGTCGGGTTCAAGCGCGGTGCCGAAGAGGCCCGTGAAAAAGTCATCGGCGCCGATGGTGCGGCGGTCGGTCTGGAAGCGTGCGCCCGCGGCGAGCAGCCCTGCGGGCCAGCACGCGGCCGGGTCGGCGTTGGAGACCGATCCGCCCATGGTGCCGCGGTTGCGCACCTGTGGGTCGGCCACATGCGCGGCGAGCCGCGCCAGGCCAGGGGCATGGGCGCGCAGCGCCCCATCGCGCGCCAGCGCCGCGTGGGTTTGCATGGCGCCCAGCCACAGCCACCCGTCGCCCTGCGCGCGGCTGCCTTGCAGCGCGGGGATGGCCCCCAGGTCGATCAGGCGCTCGGGTGCGTGCAAGCCCAGTTTCACGGAGGCGAGCAGGCTTTGCCCGCCCGCGAGCAGCTTGCTGTCGGAGCCGTCGCGCAGCAGCGCCACGGCCTCGGCCACGTCGCGCACGCGGCGGTATTCAAACGGGTGCATGGCCGGCCTCCCCGCGCATGCAGCGCAGCCCTTCGCAGATGGCGCCCACGATGCCCTCGTACCCCGTGCAGCGGCACAGGTTGCCCGAGAGCGCCTCGCGCACCGCGCTGGGCTCGGCCGCCACGCCTTCACCAGCCATGGCCAGAGCGCGCATCACCATGCCCGGCGTGCAGTAGCCGCACTGCAGCGCATGGTGGCGCGAGAACGCGCGCTGCATGGGGTGCCACTGGTCGCCCGCGGCCACGCCCTCGATGGTTTGCAGCTGCGCGCCGTCGGCCTGCAGGGCCAGCAGGTTGCAGGACTTCACCGCCCGGCCGTCGAGCAGCACGGTGCAGGCGCCGCACTGGGCGGTGTCGCAGCCGACGTGGGTACCGGTCAGCGCGAGCGAGTCGCGCACTAGGTCGACCAGCAGCGTGGTGGGCTCCACCTGCAGCGTGCGCGGCGTGCCGTTGACGGTCAGGGTGAGTGGGAGGTGCATGGTCAGGGCAGGCGCAGGCCGCTGGCTTCGAACTGGGTGCGGATGGCCGCGCGCTCCACCTCGGTCAGGGCCAGCAAGGGGCGGCGCACCGGGCCGCCGACGTGGCCGAGCAGCTCCAGCCAGTACTTGGCCTGGGCCTGGGGCTTGCCGTGGGGCTTGCAGGCACGGTAGGCATCGCGCGCGGCCTGCAGGCTGCGCTGCACGCGGCGTGCGCCCTCGGCATCGCCCGCCAGGGCCAGGCGGGTGTATTCGTTGATGCGCTGGTCCACGGCGGTCTGCAGCAGCAGTGGCGGCGTGGAGCACAGATAGAGGTTCCAGCCCAGTTCGAGGATGTTGTCGAGCCACTCGTCCTCGCTCGCGGTGCTGACCTGGATCTGGTCGCCCACCAGGCGCGAGAGCTCGCTGTACATGGGCCGGGGCACGCTGTACTTGATGGCCACGATGTTG
>JASLFM010000187.1 GCA_030150585.1 Acidovorax sp. | reverse complement strand
GGATTGGGGTTGTGCACGATGCGGTGCACGTAAATGCCGGGCAGATGAATCTGGTCCGGGTCGAGCGCGCCCGTCTCCACCACTTCCTCCACTTCCACGATGCAGATCTTGCCGGCCGTGGCCGCTGCCGGGTTGAAGTTGCGCGCCGTGAGGCGGAACTGCAGATTGCCCGACTGGTCCGCGCGCCATGCCTTCACCAGGGAAACTTCAGGCACCAGCGAACGCTCCATCACATAGGTCTCGCCGTCGAACTCGCGCAGCTCCTTGCCCTCGGCCACCAACGTGCCCACACCCGTCTTGGTGAAGAAGGCGGGAATGCCGGCGCCACCGGCACGCAGCTTCTCGGCCAGCGTACCCTGCGGCGTGAACTCCAGCTCCAGCTCGCCCGCGATGTACTGGCGTTCGAACTCCTTGTTCTCACCCACGTAGCTGGCGATCATCTTCTTGATCTGGCGTGTTTCCAGCAGCTTGCCAAGACCGAAGCCGTCGACGCCTGCGTTGTTGGAAATCACTGTCAGATTCTTGACGCCGGAATCCTTGAGCGCCTCGATCAGCGCCTCGGGAATACCGCACAGGCCAAAGCCGCCCACGGCCAGCATCTGACCGTCGGCAACCACGCCCTTGAGCGCTTCTGCCGCGGATGGATAGAGTTTTTTCACATCTGTCTCCTGAAAGAAATCCGTATCGGGAATACGCTACGATACTACGTATCTGATTAGGTAGTTTTCCGTAAATACAAATACTTGGGGTGGCATGGACGTTGCTGATTACCGTCTCGCTTTCGAAATGGCACCGGTGGGACTGGTGATCTCGCGCAACCGCATCATGGTGGACTGCAACCGCCATGTCTGCGAAATGTTCGGCGCCTCGCGCGAGGTGCTCATCGGCCAGTCGTTCCAGATCCTGTACCCGAGCGCCGATGAATACGAGCGCCTGGGCGCGCGCATGGCGCCGATCCTCAACACCAAGGGCTACTACAGCGACAACCGCATCATGAAGCGCGCCAACGGCGAGGTTTTCTGGTGCCATGTGTCTGGCCGCTCGCTGCACCGCGAGGATCCGCACGCCGCCGGCATCTGGAGCTTCGAGGACCTGAGTGCGCAACGCCCCGTGAAGGCAGAGCTCACGGGCCGCGAGCGCGAAGTGGCAGCACGGCTGCTCGAAGGGCTGACCTCCAAGGAGATCGGCAAGGCCCTCGAGATCAGCCACCGCACCGTGGAAATCTACCGCGCGCGGCTCATGCGCAAGTACGGTGCCTCAACGGCCGCCGACCTCGTGCACAAGCTCGTGGCAGGCTGAAGGCTTATCAAGCAGCCCGCTGCGCCTGAGCCCGCGCTTCAGCGCCCCTGCGCGCGCAGCAGCGCATCCAGGCGCGGGTACACGCGCCGCGCGTTCTGCTCAAAGAGCTTGCGCCGATCGGGGTCGGACACACCCTGCACCGCGTCCACATAGCGGCGCGTATCGTCGAAGTGGAAGCCCGTCTGCGGGTCCACCCCTTTCACCGCGCCAAAGATCTCCGATGCGAACAGCACGTTGTCCGCGGGGATCACCTTCAGCAGCAGGTCGATGCCCGGCTGGTGGTACACGCAGGTGTCGAAGAACACGTTGTTCAGCAGCACCTCCAGCGGCGGGCGGGCCAGTTGCTGCGCCAGCCCGCGGTAGCGGCCCCAGTGGTAGGGCACGGCACCGCCGCCGTGCGGGATCACGAGGCGTAGCGTGGGAAAGTCCTTGAACAGGTCCGACAGCACGAACTGCATGAACGCGGCCGTGTCGCCGTTCAGGTAGTGCGCGCCCGTGTGGTGGAAGTTGGGGTTGCACGAGCAGCTCACGTGCACCATGCCGGGCACGTCCAGCTCCACCATCTTTTCGTAGAGCGGGTACCAGTAACGGTCCGTCATCGGCGGGTCGGTCCAGTAGCCGTCGGACGGGTCGGGGTTGATGTTGCAGCCCACGAAGCCCAGTTCGCCCACGCAGCGCTCCAGCTCGGCAACGCAGTTCGCCATGCCCGCGCGCGGTGACTGCGGCAGCTGGCACACGCCCACGAATTCGCGCGGGTACAGCTGCGTCACGCGGTGGATGAGGTCGTTGCAGGCCTGCGCCCAATGCTGGCTGGTGACCGCGTTGCCCACGTGGTGGGCCATGGCGCCCGCCATGGGCGAGAACACCGTCATGTCCACGCCACGCTGGCGCTGCGTGGCGATCTGGTTGGGCTCCAGGCTGGCGCGAATCTCGTCGTCGCTGATGCGCGCATCCGGGCTCAGGGCGGGCGCGCCGGGTTCGCCCAGCAGCGCCACCTGCCGCGCGCGGTAGTCGTTCAACGCCTTGGGCGCCGTGGTGTAGTGGCCGTGGCAGTCGATGATCATGTCAGTTCAGCTCGATGCCGGATTCGCGGATCACCTTGTCCCACGCGGCGGTCTCCTTGCGCGTGCGCTCGCCCAGCTCCTTGGCCGAGGTCACCTGCAGGTCCACGCCCTGGGCCTGGAGCCGGTCATCGAACGCCTTGTCCGCCGCAAGCCGGGCCAGCGCCTTGCCCAGCCGCGCGACCACCGGGGCCGGCGTGCCGGCCGTGGCGTAGAGGGCGTACCAGGTGGTGTACTCGAAGCCGGGCACGCCGGCCTGCTTGATCACGGGAATGTCCTTGTATGCAGGCGACGGCGATGGCGCCGTGACGCCCACCACACGGATCGAGCCTTTGTCGATCATCCCCTTCATCGACGGCAGGCTGCTGAACATGGCCTGCACCTCGCCCGAGGCCAGGTCCGTCATGGCCTGCGACGTGCCCTTGTACGGAATGTGCCGCGCCTCGATGCCCGCTGCGCGCTTGAACAGCTCGGCGCCCAGGTGCGCAAGGCCGCCCACGCCCGCCGATGCGAAGTTCACCGCACCCGGGTGCGCCTTGGCGTAGTCGGTCAACTCCGTCACTGTGCGTACGGGCAGCTTGCTCGACACCACCAGCACATGCGGGCTGGTAGTCACCATGCCCACGGGCGCGAGCTGCGTGAGCACGTCCACGCGGTTCTTGGCCAAGAGCGGCTGGATCACCACGTTGCCCGAGGCCGCGAACAGCAGCGTGTAGCCGTCGGCCGGCGCGCGCGCCACGGTGTTCAGGGCCGGCACACCCGCGCCGCCGCCCATGTTCTCCACCACCAGCGACTGGCCCAGGTCCTTGCCCAGCGACTGCGCCATCTCGCGCGCGATCACATCGGCAGGGCCGCCCGCGGCGAAGGGCACGATCACACGGATGGGCTTGGCGGGGTAGGCATCCGCCTGGGCCAGGGCCTGCGGTGCGATCAAGGCTGCGCACATGCACAGGGCTGCGCCGAATACGGCTCGCTTCGTTGTCACGGTTCGTCTCCTGAGGGCCCTCCACGCGGGGCCGCGGCACGATGGTAGGAACGATGCAGCGCGCTGCGAAGCGCGTTACGGCAGGCGTAACGCC
>JASLFM010000139.1 GCA_030150585.1 Acidovorax sp. | reverse complement strand
GAAATCCGCGCAGGCACGGGCGGGGACGAATCCGCGCTGTTCGCGGGCGACCTCGCGCGCATGTACACGCGCTACGCCGACACCGTGGGCTGGAAGGTCGAGATCATGAGCGCCAACGAAAGCGAACTCGGCGGCTACAAGGAAGTGGTGCTGCGCGTGGAGGGCGACAACGTCTACGGCGCGCTGCGCTTCGAATCGGGCGGCCATCGCGTGCAGCGCGTGCCCGCCACCGAGACCCAGGGCCGCATCCACACCAGCGCCTGCACCGTGGCCGTCATGCCAGAACCCGACGAGCAGCAGGCCATCACCCTCAACCCGGCAGACCTGCGCATCGACACGTTCCGCGCCAGCGGCGCGGGCGGCCAGCACATCAACAAGACCGACTCGGCCGTGCGCGTGGTCCACCTGCCCACGGGCATCGTGGCCGAATGCCAGGACGGCCGCAGCCAGCACAGCAACAAGGCCAAGGCGCTGCAGGTGCTGCAGGCGCGCATCCAGGAAAAGGAGCGCAGCGAACGCGCCGCAAAAGAGGCCGCCATGCGCAAGGGCCTGATCGGCAGCGGCGACCGCAGCGACCGCATCCGCACCTACAACTACCCGCAGGGGCGCCTCACGGACCACCGCATCAACCTCACGCTCTACAAGCTCGCCAACATCATGGACGGCGACCTCGGCGACGTGCTCACGGCCCTGCGCCACGCGCGCGAGGCGGAGCAGCTGGCGGAGCTGGAGAACCTGTGATCCGCGACGCCCTCGCCCACGCCCAGCGCACGGGCCTGGCGCGCATCGACGCGCAGATGCTGCTGCTGCACGCCCTCGGCCGCGACAGCACGGACCGCGCCTGGCTGATCGCCCACGACGGCGACGCGCTGTCCCCCGCGGTGCAAGCGGCTTTCGACACACTGTGCCGGCGCCGCATGGCGGGCGAGCCCGTGGCCTACCTCACGGGCCGCAAAGCGTTTTACGGCCTCGCACTGCACGTGGACGCGCGCGTGCTCGACCCACGCCCCGACACCGAGACGCTGGTGGACTGGGCACTGGAAGTGCTGCAAGCCCGCGCCACGCCGCGCGTGGTGGACCTGGGCACAGGCAGCGGCGCCATCGCGCTCGCGCTGCAGAGCCAGCGCCCCGATGCCCGGGTACTGGCCGTGGACGCCAGCGCCGACGCCCTCGCCGTGGCCCGTGCCAACGCCGAACGCCTAGGCCTGCCGGTGCGCTTCACAGAAGGCAACTGGCTCGCGGGCCTGGGCGCGGAGGAAGGGCCGTTCGACGCCATCGTCTCCAACCCCCCCTACATCGCCGCCGCGGACCCGCACCTGGCTGCGCTCGCGCACGAGCCGCTCTCGGCCCTGGCCAGCGGCGCGGATGGCCTGGACGACATCCGCACCATCGTGGCCCAAGCCCCTGCCCGGCTCGCCCCGGGCGGCTGGCTGCTGCTGGAGCACGGCTGGGACCAGGCGGACGCCGTGCAGGCGCTGCTGCGCGCCGCCGGCTTCGGCGCCGTACAAAGCCGCCACGACCTCGCGGGCATTGCCCGCTGCACGGGCGGGCAGTGGAAAAGCCCTGCAAAGCCCCTGGGCGCGGTGGATGCGCCAAGGGTGAAATAATCCCCCCATTGCCGCCCCGCCCACGCGCGGCCCTACTTCAGGAGTACCCCATGGACAACGCCACCCAGCAACGCATCGACCAACTGGTCAAGACCAACGACATCCTGCTGTTCATGAAGGGCAGCGCGAGCTTCCCCATGTGCGGCTTCTCGGGCCGTGCCGTGCAAATCCTCAAGGCCTGCGGCGTCGATCCGAAGAACATCGCCACCGTGAACGTGCTGGAGGATGACGCCATCCGCCAGGGCATCAAGGATTACAGCAACTGGCCCACCATTCCCCAGCTCTACGTGAAGGGCGAGTTCATCGGCGGCTCGGACATCATGATGGAAATGTACGAATCGGGCGAACTGCAGCAGGTGCTGGCCGCCCAAGCCTGAGCGCCCCCGCAGCCACGCTCCCCAGCCGCCCTTGGGCGGCTTTTTTGCGCCCGGGGCCCGCGCATGCGCAGTTGTCCACGCCGTTGAGGGCCGGCACGTTGTGTGCTTGAATAAACCCATGGGTTTCCTGCAGGTCCTACAAACAACCATTGGGAGCGTGTCATGTCCACCGGCCACCATAGCCATAGCCTGGTTCCTCAGCCAGCCCCGCTGCGCCTGCCCTTGGCACAAATGCGCAGCGTGTTCCGCCCAGGCGATGTCGAGCGCAAGCTCGCGCGCCTGCAGGAGGCCGGCAACCAGCGCGAATACGAAACCCTGCGTGCCGTGTACGAGCGCATGCTGGAACGCGGCCCCGAGCGCTTCCAGGTCAAGCCCGCAGGCGTGCCCGACATGGCGGACCTGTACGGGCAACTGCCCAACTTCACCGAGGTGCTGGACGACGTGCGCCGCCACGTGGCGCTCGCGCAGGACAGCCGCGACGGGCTCGAAGTCACGCCGATGCTGCTGCTGGGCCCGCCCGGTATCGGCAAGACCCACTTCGCGCGCCAGCTCGCCGAGTTGCTTGGCACCGGCATGAGCCTGGTGCCCATGAGTTCGATGACGGCGGGCTGGCTGCTCTCGGGCTCGTCCTCGCAGTGGAAGGGCGCACGCCCTGGCAAGGTGTTCGAGGCGCTCGTGGACGGTGAGTACGCCAACCCCGTCATCGTGGTGGACGAAATCGACAAGGCCAGCGCCGACGCTCAGTACGACCCGTTGGGTGCGCTCTATAGCTTGCTGGAGCACGACACGGCGCAGAGCTTCACCGACGAGTTCGCCGAGGTCGCCATCGATGCAAGCCAGGTCATCTGGATCACCACGGCCAACGACGAGCGCAGCATCCCCGAGCCCATCCTGAACCGCATGAACGTGTTCCAGGTGCAGGCCCCCACGCCCGAACAGGCCCGCGCCATCGCGCTGAACCTGTACCGGGGCATCCGTGCGGGCCACGACTGGGGCCGCCTGATCGACCCCGATCCCCAGCCTGCCGTGCTGGACCTTCTGGCCCAGATGCCGCCACGCGAGATGCGCCGTGCGCTGATGACAGGCTTCGGCAACGCGCGGCTCGCGCAGCGCGCCTGCGTCGAAGTGGGCGACCTGCCGCGCGCAGCCAGTGCCAAGGGGCGCATCGGGTTCGTGCACTGAAGAGCGCCCGCCGCACTGGCTGGGTGCGCCGTTACACTCAAAGGCGCCATGCGGCCGCCAAGCGGTGGCGCCCGCCTTCCCCATGACCCTGACCCAGAGCTTCTTCATCATTTGCCTGCTGATCGCGGCCAGCGCGTTCTTTTCCGTCGCGGAAATCTCCCTGGCAGCAAGCCGGCGCCTGCGTCTGCGCCAGCTGGCCGACGAGGGCGATGCCCGCGCCGAGCGCGTGATGCACGTGCAGGAGCAGCCGGGCGACTACTTCACCGTGGTGCAGGTGGGCCTGAACGCCGTCGCCATCCTCGGAGGCATCGTGGGCGAAGGTGCCCTGAGCCCCCACTTCAGCGCACTGCTCGGGCTGTGGCTGCCTGAAAGCAGCGCGCAGACACTGGGCTTTCTGGCCTCTTTCCTGGCCATCACCTCGCTCTTCATCCTGTTCGCCGACCTGCTGCCCAAGCGCCTGGGCATGGCCGAGCCTGAGCAGCTGGCCGTGCGTGTGGTGGGACCCATGCAGGTATGCATGGCACTGTTCAAGCCGATCATCTGGCTGTACAGCCGCACCGCCGATGCGCTGCTGCGCCTGTCGGGCCTGCCCAGCCAGCGCGACGACCGCATCACGTCCGAAGACATCCTCGCCATGACCGAGGCCGGCGCGCGTGCCGGCGTGCTGGCCGCGCGCGAGCAGCAGGTGATCGCCAACGTGTTCGAACTCGATTCGCGCACCGTGGCCTCGGCCATGACGCCGCGCGACCGCATCGCCTACTTCCTGCGCGACGATCCCGACGACGTGGTGCGCGCACGCATCGCGGCCGAGCCGTTCTCGACCTACCCCGTCTGCGACGGGGACATCGACCACGTGGTGGGCTACGTGGACGCCAAGGACCTCTTCCAGCGGGTGCTGAACAACCAGACACTGTCGCTGGCGGACGAGCACCTGGTGCGCAGGGTGCTCATCGTGCCCGACCGCCTGACGCTGGCCGAGGTGCTGGAGCAGTTCCGCCTGGTGCATGAAGACTTCGCCGTGATCGTGAACGAGTACAGCCTCGTCGTGGGCGTGGTCACGCTCAACGACGTGATGAGCACGGTGATGGGCGACCTCGTGGGCCCGGCAGACGAAGAGCAGATCGTGCGCCGCGACGAGAATTCATGGCTCATCGACGGGGTGACGCCCATCGAGGACGTGCTGCGTGCGCTGGGCCTCGACAGCCTGCCGCACGCGGAAGAATACGAGACCTTGGCCGGCTTCCTGATGGTGATGCTGCGCCGCGTGCCGCGGCGCACCGACAGCGTGACCTTCAGCGGCTACAAGTTCGAGGTGCTCGACGTGGACAGCTACCGCATCGACCAGGTCATGGTGTCCAGGCTGACCGAGCCGGCGGCGTCAGCCCAGGTCTGAGCCCAGCGATGCCGTGAGCAGCGGTGGCGGGAAGGTCCACTGCCGCTGGGCCGCAAACACCGCATCGGGGTACGGCGACTTGCCGCGGCTGCCGTTGTAGCGCCCCAGGGCCATGAACAGGTCGCCGCGCTCGCGGTCGAGGTAGTGGCGCAGGATCACGCAGCCGAACCGCAGGTTGGTCTGCATGTGGAAGAGCTTGCTGGCATCGCCGTCGCCGATCACGCGCGTCCAGAACGGCATGACCTGCATGTAGCCGCGCGCGCCCACGCTGGACACAGCGAACTTGCGGAAGGCACTCTCCACCTGGACCAGCCCCATGACGAGCGAAACGTCGAGGCCTGCACGCTTGGACTCATACCACACGGTCTGCAGAAAGTCGCGGCGCACCTCCCAGTCGGGCTTGCGGCGGCGCAGGCGGTCGCTCATGGTGCCCAGCCAGCGCAGGTAGTACAGGCGCGCCTCGGTGGTGGCGAATTCGGGCTCGGGCGGTGCCTGGTTGGCAACGGCAGAACTGAGTGCCGTGCGCACGGAATCAGCGAGCGGCTCCTCGAGCTGCCCACCCGCATGGGCTGAAGCGGGCGCCAGCCAGGCCGCGGGCCCCAGGGCGAGCGCAGGCAGCGCGCCCAGCCAAGTACGGCGCGGCAGCCCTCTCTGCGCGGGAACACGCTCGCTCATAGGCCCAAGCGTCCCTTCAAATGGGCCAGGATGTCAACTGCCGCTACCTTGGAGGCAGTGGTGTCGCGGCGGTGCTGGTACTCGAGCTGGCCTTCCTTGAGGCCCCGGTCGGAGATCACCACGCGGTGCGGCACGCCGATGAGCTCCCAGTCGGCAAACATCGCGCCGGGGCGCTCGCCGCGGTCGTCCAGGATCACGTCCACGCCCAAAGCGGCCAGTTCGTCGTGCAGCTTTTCGGCGGCGGCCTTCACTTCGTCGCTGCGGTCCATGCCGATGGGACAGACCACTACGGTGAACGGCGCGATCGCGTCCGGCCAGATAATGCCGCGCTCGTCATGGTTCTGCTCGATGGCAGCGGCTGGCAGGCGCGTCACGCCGATGCCGTAGCAGCCCATCTCGAAGAATGCGGGCTTGCCATCCTCGCCGAGGAAGGTGGCATTCATGGCCTTGCTGTACTTGGTGCCGAGGTAGAACACATGGCCCACCTCGATGCCGCGCTCGATGGCCAGTTCGCCTTTGCCGTCGGGCGAGCGGTCGCCCGCCACCACGTTGCGCAGGTCGGCCACGGCGTCGGGCTCGGGCAGGTCGCGGCCCCAGTTCACCCCGGTGATATGGAAGTCGACCTCATTGGCGCCGCAGATCCAGTCGGCCATCACGGCCACCTCGCGGTCGGCAACGATTTTCAGGGGCCGCTTCAGACCGACGGGGCCCAGGTAGCCGGGCTTGCAGCCAAAGTGGTCCTCGATCTCGGCCAAGGTGGCGAAGCGGAAGCCCTTGTCCAGCCCCGGTACCTTGCTGACCTTGATCTCGTTCATGTCATGGTCGCCACGCAGCAGCAGCAGCCACACCTGGGCGCCGACGATGTCGCCCGCGTCGTTCAGCGTGTCGGTGGCCAGCACCAACGACTTCACGGTGGTGGACAGCGGCACGCCCAGCAGCTCGGCCACTTCGGCGCAGGTCGCCTTGCCCGGCGTGGGCGTCTTGGCCATTGGAGCCGATGCGG
>JASLFM010000131.1 GCA_030150585.1 Acidovorax sp. | reverse complement strand
GGACGGCAGCTCGGGCACATGCAGGCTCACGATGTCGCTCTGGGCCAGCAGTTCGTTCAGCGAGGCCACCTGCCGCGCGTTGCCCAGCGGCAGCTTGTTCACCACGTCGTGGAAGATGACCTGCATGCCCAGCCCCTCGGCAAGTACCGAGAGCTGCGTGCCGATGGAGCCGTAGCCCACGATGCCCAGCGTCTTGCCGCGGATCTCATAGGCGTTGTCGGCGCTCTTGAGCCAGCCGCCGCGGTGCGCCACCGCGTTTTTCTCCGGGATGCCACGCAGCAGCAGGATGGCCTCGGCCAGCACGAGTTCGGCCACCGAGCGGGTGTTGGAATACGGCGCGTTGAACACCGCAATGCCGCGCTCACGCGCGGCGTTGAGGTCCACCTGGTTGGTGCCGATGCAGAAGCACCCCACGGCCACGAGCTTGTGGGCATGCGCGAACACGTCTTCCGTCAGCTGGGTACGCGAACGGATGCCGACGAAGTGCGCGTCGGCAATCTTGCGGCGCAGTTCCTCCCCCTCCAGGGCGCCAGGCAGGGCCTCGATCTGCGTGTAGCCCGCGGAGCGCAGCACCTCCTGCGCGCTCGGGTGGATGCCCTCGAGCAGCAGGAAGCGGATCTTGCTTTTGTCCAGGGAAGTCTTGGTCATGGATAGGCCCTCAGAGGAAAAATCACGGCAGGCTCTCAAGCATGGTGCAATGCACAAAACCTTACAGCAAGTCCGCCATTGCACGGTTATTGGGTGGAATTGGCGCCAAGACCGTCACAAATTAGTCACAATCCAGCACATGCCTCGCAAGGTGAAACGGGTTTCCCCCGGTTGTGACCACCACGAGGCTTGTGCGAAAAGACATACTTTTGACACACGGGCTGAATATTCTTGGCCGGTTGTGCATCCCGTCATTCCTACAGGAGTTCTCATGCAATTCAAGCAATTGGCAATGGCAACCGCCATCGCCGCGGCTGCCATGTCGGCCCAGGCCCAGACCGAAATCCAATGGTGGCATTCGATGGGCGGCGCGCTGGGCGAATGGGTCAATGACCTGGCCAAGGACTTCAACGCCAGCCAGAAGGAATACAAGGTCGTGCCCACTTTCAAGGGCTCGTACTCCGAAGGCATGACCGCCGCCATCGCCGCCTACCGCGCAGGCAATGCGCCGCACATCCTGCAGGTGTTCGAAGTGGGCACGGCCACCATGATGGCCAGCAAGGGGGCCATCGTGCCCGTGGGCAAGGTGATGCAGGACGGCGGCGTGAAGTTCGACCCCAGCGCCTACGTGCCGGCCGTCGCCGGCTACTACACGGCGAGCAACGGGCAGATGATGAGTTTCCCGTTCAACAGCTCCACCACCGTCTTCCACTACAACAAGGATGCCTTCAAGGCCGCGGGCCTGGACCCCGAAAAGCCGCCCAAGACCTGGCCCGAAGTGGCGCTGGCCGCCGCCAAGCTCAAGGCCTCGGGCCACAAGTGCCCCTTCACCACGAGCTGGGTGAGCTGGACGCAGCTCGAGAGCTTCTCCACCTGGCACAACGTGCTGTACGCGACCAAGAACAACGGCTTCGATGGCCTGGACGCACGCCTGGCCTTCAACAGCCCACTGCATCTGCGCCATATCGAGAATCTGGCCAACATGGCCAAGAGCGGCTTGTTCGTCTACAAGGGCCGCGAAAATGCGCCCGACGCCACGTTCGTCTCGGGCGAGTGCGCGATGATGACCGGCTCCTCGGGCCTGTACGGCAACGTGGTGCGCAACGGCAAGTTCGCCTACGGCATCAGCACCCTGCCCTACTACCCTGACGTGCCCGGCGCACCGCAAAACACGGTGATCGGCGGCGCCAGCCTGTGGGTGATGAGCGGCAAGAAGCCCGCCGAGTACAAGGGCGTGGCGCAATTCTTCGCCTACCTCTCCAAGCCCGAAGTGGCTGCAGCCAGCCACCAGCGCACGGGCTACCTGCCGGTGACCAAGGCTTCGTACGAACTGACCGAGAAGTCTGGCTTCTACCAGAAGAACCCCGGCACCGACGTGGCCGTGCAGCAGATGATCCGCAAGACCACCGACAAGTCGCGCGGTGTGCGCCTGGGCAACTTTGCACAGATCCGCACCATCGTCGACGAGGAGTTCGAAGGCGTGTGGAGCGGCAAGAAGGCGCCCAAGGAGGCTCTGGACGCCGCCGTGAAGCGCGGCAATGAGCAGCTCGAGCGCTTCCAGAAAGCAAACAAGTCCTGATCCTGACCACTCCTCCAGCAAAGGCAGGTGCGCAAGCACCTGCCTTTTTGCCATCATGGAAAAACGAGTTCTCTTCAAATCCGCCTGGCTGCCGTGGCTCTTGATCGCGCCGCAGATGGTCGTCATCGTGGTGTTTTTCTTCTGGCCGGCTGGCCAGGCGCTGTACCAGAGCGTGCTGCAGGAAGACGCCTTCGGCGCGAGCCGCGAGTTCGTGGGCATGGCGAATTTCGATCGCCTCTTCAGTGACGAGAGCTACATCGCCTCGTTCAAGACCACGGCCATCTTCTCGGTGCTGGTGGCGGTGTCGTCCATGTCCATCGCCCTGCTGCTGGCCGTGATGGCCAATCGCGTGGTGCGGCTGGCGGGCGTGTACAAGACGCTGCTCATCTGGCCTTACGCCGTGGCCCCGGTGGTGGCGGGCGTGCTGTGGCTGATGATGTTTGCCTCGCCCTACGGCGTGATTTCATACGCGCTGCAAAGCCTGGGACTGCCCTGGGACCACCTGCTCAATGCCAACCATGCCATGGCGCTGATCGTGATGGCCGCCGCGTGGAAGCAGATCTCCTACAACTTCCTGTTCTTCCTGGCGGGCCTGCAGTCCATTCCGCACTCGCTGATCGAAGCCGCCACCATCGACGGCGCATCGCCCTGGCGCCGCTTCTGGACCATCGTGTTCCCGCTGCTGTCGCCCACCACCTTCTTCCTGCTCGTGATGAACGTGATCTACGCGTTCTTTGACACCTTCGGCACGGTGGACGCGGCCACGCACGGCGGCCCCGGCAAGGACACGGCCATCCTGGTCTACAAGGTGTACTACGATGGATTCAAGGCGCTGGACATGGGCGGCTCGGCCGCACAGTCCGTGGTGCTCATGGGCATCGTGATCGCACTCACCGTGGTGCAGTTCCGTTTCGTCGAGAAGAAGGTTCAATACTGATCATGATGGTCGAACGACGCCCCGTGCTCGACTTCGTCGCCCATGCCGTGCTGGTGCTCGGCGTGGCGGTGATCGCATTCCCGGTCTACCTGGCCCTCGTGGCTTCCACGCAGTCCGCGCAGCAGATCATGTCCAGCAACCCGCTCTCGCTGCTGCCGGGCGACAACTTTCTCGCCACCTACCAGCTCGCCCTGTTCGGCGGCAAGACCGCCAGCGGCTCCACCATCGCCCCCGGCTGGCCCATGATGGGCATCAGCCTGGTGATGGCCCTGGTGATCGCCATCGGCAAGATCGCCATCTCGCTGCTCTCGGCCTTCGCCATCGTGTACTTCCGCTTCCCGGCCAAGGGGCTGGTGTTCTGGATGATCTTCATCACGCTGATGCTGCCGGTGGAAGTGCGCATCGGCCCCACGTACCAGGTCATCTCCGATCTGGGCATGCTCAACAGCTACGCGGGCCTCACCGTGCCGCTGATTGCCTCCGCCACGGCCACCTTCCTGTTCCGCCAGTTCTTCCTGACCGTGCCGGACGAGCTGGTGGAGGCCGCGCGCATCGACGGCGCGGGCCCCATGCGCTTCTTCAAGGATATGCTGCTGCCCCTGTCCAAGACCACCATGGCGGCGTTGTTCGTGATCCAGTTCATCTACGGCTGGAACCAGTACCTGTGGCCATTGATGGTCACCACCAGCGAGGACATGTACCCCATCGTGCTGGGCATCAAGCGCGCCATCTTCGGCGAGGTGTACGTGGAGTGGAACGTGGTCATGGCCACGGCCATCCTCGCCATGCTGCCGCCCGCGCTGGTGGTCATCCTCATGCAAAAGTGGTTCGTCAAGGGCCTCGTTGATACGGAAAAATAAGAATGGCTGCCATTACTCTCCAGAACGTCGTCAAGCGCTACGGCAAGGGCCCCAAGGCGAACCAAGTCATCCATGGCGTGAATGCAGACATCCAGGACGGCGAATTCATCGTCATCGTCGGCCCCTCGGGCTGCGGAAAATCCACGCTGCTGCGCATGGTGGCAGGGCTCGAGGAAATCTCGGGCGGCACCATCTCCATTGGCTCGCGCGTAGTCAACAACCTGGAGCCCGCCCAGCGCGACATCGCCATGGTGTTCCAGAACTATGCGCTCTACCCGCACATGACGAACTTCGAGAACATGGCCTACGGCCTGAAGATCGCCAAGGTGCCCAAGGACGAAATCCAGCGCCGGGTCGATAAAGCCGCGAAGATCCTTGAGCTCTCGCACCTGCTGGAGCGCAAGCCGCGCGAGCTCTCCGGCGGCCAGCGCCAGCGCGTGGCCATGGGCCGCGCCATCGTGCGCCAGCCGCAGGTGTTCCTGTTCGACGAGCCGCTCTCCAACCTCGACGCCAAGCTGCGCGCGCAAACGCGCATCGAGATCCAGAAGCTGCACCGCGAG